>DATGVV010000119.1:0-2939 GCA_035299885.1 Chloroflexota bacterium
GATCTCAAATTTGGCGCAGTTGCCGATGGGCGGATCGAGCGTCCGGCCCGTCGTGAAATCAAACCGGAAGTTGTGCCATGGGCAGGTCACGACCGTGCCCTCCAGCTCCCCCTCGGCAAGCGGCCCGCCCTGGTGCGGACATTCGCCGGCAACGGCGTAGAACTTGCCCTCCACCTTGGCGATTGCGATCGGTTTGCCATCGAGGTCCACCTCGAGCATCTCGTCATCGCCAACGTCGCCGGTCTTGGCGACACTGACCCACTCTTCCGCCAAACAATTGCCTCCGAAGCGCTTTCCTCAATTCTAGGCAGCTAGTGCAGCGGTAAGACCGAGCTCACGGTCGGCACCGCCTGCGACACCGTTGTTTTCACCACCGGGACGATCGGTGTGAACGCTGGCGACTTCGTCGCCGTGGGCGTGGGCGTGGCCGTGTTAGAGCCAAAGATCGCGCCACCGGCCACCGTGACAGTGGCCCCTGCATCCGGCAGCCCAAGTGGCGGAGGCGAACCGGGCGCGGTTGAGGTCAACGGCGCGGGGGCGCTTCTCAACGGGGAGATCGAGGGCGCGGGGGGCCTGGGCGCCCCAGGCGCCGATGGCACCTGCGTAGCTTCGAGACTCCGGCTCGGAGTCGGCGTCACCTGGGTCGGCAGTTCCGTCGGGCTCGGCGGCGGAGTAGCCGTCGCCACCAGAGTGGCGGCAGCCCCAGCGGTTGCGCTGGGCGCCAGCGTCGCCGTTGCGGTCGGGCTTGCCTCAATCGGCGATACGGGTCCGCTGCCAGTGCCTCCCAAAATCGCCAGTGTCTGTACGGCGCCGCTGGCTGCTTCCTGAATGGCTCGACCGGCCGGCGTCGCCTCGAACAGCACCACGATGCCGCTCACCGCCACCACCGAGCCCGCCACCATGTAGCTCATTCCCACGTAGCGAACCCGCTCGCCCACCGCCTGCACCAGAGGCCGAACCTTCACCCGGGCCAGCAAGCTCATCGTGCCGCCGGCCTCAGCGGCAGGTGCACCGAGAAACGCGATCCCTGGCCCACCTGGCTCCAGACCTCAATGCGGCCCTGCAGCCGCTCGATCATGGTCTTGGTGAGGGCTAGCCCCAGGCCCGTGCCACGCACCTTTTGGACTTCCTCACTGCCACTGCGGAAGAACTTGGTAAACAGCCTCGCCTGGTCGGCCGCCGACATGCCGATGCCGTTGTCCTCCACTTCGAGCAACAGCTCCTGCGCATCAGCTCGCAGCCGAACCACCACACGCCCTTCCTCATGTGTGTACTTGATGGCATTCGACACCAGGTTGTCGGCGATCTCGCGCAGCATCCACTCCGAGCTTTCGACGCTGGAGACCTCGGGCGCGACGTCGAGCTCGAGCCCGATCCGCTTCTGTTCCGCCAGCACGCGCGTGTCCTCTTCCAGCTGACGGAGGATAGTGGCTGGATCGACCGGCGCCAACTCCACTTCACCGCCTTCTTCAAGACGGTGCAGGTCGAGCAGCTTGTCGGCCATGCTCAGGATGCGCCGGCTGTTGCCTTCAATCGACTCGACGTAGCGGAGCTGCTTCTCCGTCTCAGGTTTGCCCAGGCTGGCATGCAACAACTCGGTGTAGCCCATAACGCTGGTCAATGGGCCGCGCAGATCGTGGCTGACCACCTGCGACATCTCGCGATTGATCTTCAGAGCTTGCTCCAGCCGCTGCTCCTGGTCGGCCAGCCGCGAGTAGGCCTGGCGCAGCTCGCTGTGCAGCGTCGCCAGGTTGACGTAGGCTTGGACGACGATCAGCAACAGCGCCAGCGCCAGGCAGGCCAGCAGCAGACCGTTCAGGCTGGTTCGTTCGTAGATCACCCCAAGTGCCAGGGGCAGTGGCACCAGCAGCAGGTTCGTCAGGACGTCGACCGAGGGATACAGCGCCCGTTTCTGGGCGATCGCCTCCTCCACCCGGCCAAACACCCAGGCCACCACCGTGTAGACCGCGGCGTACAGCAGCACAGCCAGAGCCCCACGGAGCGACAGCTCCAGCGGAATCCCGCTGAATACCAGCACGTCGGTGCTGGCGGCCGCCGCCGCGGCCAGCGCCAGCCGCGGCCCATGGACCAGCGCCCCGCGCCGGCGTTCGCCCCGCACCAGGCCCGCCACGAAACCAGCGGAGCCGGCTGCTATCACACCCGCCGGCGGGGATACCACGACGGAGGCCAACAGCGGGAAGATGTAGCCGCCCGAGATGCGCTTGCGATCGGGGAAATCGACGGTGAACACTTCCGCCGCCAACATCGTGGCGCTCAGCGCGGCTAGTGTGAAGTCGATCACACAACTGTAAACGTTCGGCGCACCCCGCCGGTGCTGGCGCGCTGGAGAGCTAGGCGGAGAGGGTGGGATTCGAACCCACGAGGCTCATCGCCTACGGCATTTCCAGTGCCGCGCCCTAGGCCAGACTAGGCGACCTCTCCAGCGGAGAGGGTGGGATTCGAACCCACGGAGCTCATCGCTCACCGCTTTTCGAGAGCGGCACCTTCAACCACTCGGACACCTCTCCGGCCCGATCAAGCATAGCTTTCGGCGCCGCACTTCCTCCCGTACCCTCGTACCGTGCAGCACGCCGGGCAGGTCGTCGCCCGTCGCCCGCTGCCCCAGCGCAAAGAACGAGTTCACCTCAGCGCCGAGGATCAGGATCAGCGAGATCACCCAGAACCACAGCGTCAGCACCGCCAGCAATCCGGCTACCGCGCCGAACTGGCTCTTCCCCGCGAAGTGCGTGGTGTACACCGGGAAGGCTAGCGAAGCCGCTTCGAACATCACGCCCGCGAACAGCGCCCCACGCCAGGCATGCGCCCACCCGAGCTTCAGGTTCGGCACGATCATGTAGATCGACAGGAACAGCATAAAGCCGAACGCGGCGCCGATCGCGAATCCGCCAATCGAGAACACCAACCCCAAGCCGGGCAGG
>DATGVV010000120.1:0-6622 GCA_035299885.1 Chloroflexota bacterium
TGTACCACCAGCGCCTGACCATCATCGGCAGCCCCGGCGGCAATCCCGCCGACGCCCCCCGCGCCCTCGAGCTGGCCGCTCAGGGCAAGTTGCGCGCCGTCATCGGCAAGGTCATGCCGCTGCGGGAGGCCGCCGAGGCGCACCGCATCGTCGCCCGCAACGCCGTCATCGGCAAGGTGATGCTGGAGCCGTAGGCCCTTTTGTCATGCCGAGCCTCGGGCGAGGCATCCGTGCCGGTAGCGGATTCCTCGCTGCGCTCGGAATGACAAAGCGATCACTCCGCAAAGCGCACCAGATCCTGACGAGCGTAGTCCGTCTCACGCTTGGGCATCAGCGCAGCGTGACGGATCTGGAAGGCGATCACCTGCGCGAACGGCACTGAGCGGCGCGCGAGGTCTCGCAGCGCCGCGGTCGCGTCATACGACACCCGCCTCACCTCCACCTGGACCCGACCGGTCGCGTCATCCACGATGATGTAACTGGGCCGCACGTCACGATCGAACGGGAACCCAGCGCTGCCGTCGCTCATCACGCGATGCCCGTCCGGCTGGCGGTCCATCACCAGGTGCGTATGGCCGCAGATGACCAGCGGCTCATTCACCTCACGCAGCATGTGGCCCAGCTGCGCGTCGGGCGTCCACGGGAACATGCCGATGTTGTCGGCCAGCGGCGAGGCGTGGACCACCAGCGCGCCGCCGCCAAGCCCCAGATGCTGCCCGAATGGCCACGTGGCCACGAAGTCCAGGCCCTGGGGCCCGATCGCCCCGGCCGTCCAGTGCAGGTTGGCGAAAGCCTCTGCCTCCCAACCATCGCTGGGCTCGGCCTCCCAGCGGCGCTCCACCAGGTAGCGGTCGTTGTTACCGCTGACGTAGAGAACGTTGGGCAGGCGGCGGAGAGCCGCCAGCGTCTCGGCCGGTCTTGGGCCAAAGGCCAGCAGATCGCCGTTCGCCACGACCAGATCCACCGCGCCCATGTCCGCCAGCACCGCCTCGAGCGCCCGCACGTTGCCGTGCACATCTGAGAGCACGGCCACCCGCATACGGGCTAGGGTAACGCAGCCGCAGAGGCACGCCGGACGCATATAATCAGCCCCTCATGAAAACGCGAGCCTTCCTGGCGAGTCTTGCCCTGCTGTTTTTGGCCGGCTGTGGAGGCACCGCGCCGGCTGTCAGCCCGAGCAGCGCACCGGCCAGCCCGGCTGCCAGCAAGCCGGCCGCCGCTTCATCGAGCGCCGCCCCCGCGACCAGCGCCAAGCCCGCGGCGAGCGGCTTGGTGCCCCTCAAAGGCAGCTACATCACCACCTCGCCCACCGGCGCGCCGCTGTGGCTCGCCCGCGAGCGCGGCATCTTCAATAAGAACGGCTTGGACGTCAGCCTGACCAGCGTCGTCGCCACTGCTGCCATGCCAGCTCTGATGTCCAACGATACGCAGCTGGCGAGCTCGGGCGCGGCAGAAGTGGCCAATGCCGACCTCCAGGGCGGCAATGTGGTCATGATCGCCGAGGGCGCGGCCATGCCGATCTTCTCCCTCTATGCCGACAAGAAGTACAAGAGCGTGCCCGACCTTGCGGGGCAGACCATCGGCGTCACGTCGATCGGGGCTGCGTCCGATACGGCTGCCCACCTGTTCCTGCGGAAGTTCGGCATGGAGGAAAAGATCAAAATAACTGCCGCGGGCGGCTCGTCAGGCACGATCCTGGCTGCTATGACGCAAGGCCTGATCGGGGGCGGCATGCTGATCCCGCCTGTCACGGCGCAGGCCGAGCAGGCGGGCTTCGTCGAGCTGGTGAACGGGGTCAAGCTGGGCGTGCCGTTGACCCAGGGTTCCCTGGTCGTGACCCGCACCTTGGCCAAAGACCGCGGCGACATCCGCGATCGCCTGCTCAAGAGCTACCTGGAAGCCTGGACCTACCTCTCGAATCCCGCCAACAAGGCCGACGCGATCAAGGTCTTCGAGCAGTACACCAAGACCGACGCCAAAGACTCCGAGACGGCCTACAACTTCATGCTGCCGCTGTGGCAAAGCCAGAAGGTGCCCTACATGACTGATGAGGCCATCGCCAACGTGCTCAGCTTCCTGGCCGAGCCGCGGGCCAAGTCAGCCGACCCGAAGCAGTTCTACGACAACAGCTATCTGCAGGCTGTGGCCAAGGGGATGGGCGCCGGCTGAGATTGTGCCGATCCGGCAGTCACAATTGAGGTGATGCCGCCGCCGAGCAACCTCTTCGCCCGCATGGGGCGAAGCATGTACCGGCGGCGCTGGTGGGTCATCGGCATCTGGCTGTTAGCCGTGCTGGCGGCCGCGCCCTGGTTCCCGCGCGTCGCCAGCTACCTGCGGGTCGGTGGCTTCTCGAGCCCTAGCATCGAGTCCGCGCAAGCCCGCGAAACCCTGCAGCGCGATCTCGGGCAGAACCAGTCTGGCGTCGTCGTCGTGTACTCCAGCCCAAACCTGGGCGCCGGCGACCAGCGCTTCATCCAGGAGGTCCAGCAGTCCCTGGCCGGCGTCGACGGCATGCCCGGCGTGCAGCGGGTGGTGCTGCACACGTACAACGCCCGGCAGGTATCGCCCGATGGCCACACTGCTTTCGAGCAGGTGATCCTCAGCGCCCGGCCTGAGCAGGCACTAAACCAGCTGCCGGCCATCGAGCGCGCCATCCACCAACCGGCCGATCTCAGCATGACGATTGCCGGCGGACCGGTGTTCTATTCCGACATCGTCAAGCTCACGTCGAGCGACCTGCGGCGGGCCGAGATAGTGGCCTTCCCCATCGCCGCCGCGGTGTTGGTGCTGGTATTTGGGTCAGTGGTCGCGGCCGGCGTGCCGCTGGTGATCGGCGGCGCGGCGGTGCTGATCACCCTGGCGCTGATCGCGCTGCTGGCGCAGTTCACCGAGATGTCCATCTTCGTGCTCAACGTCACGACGATGCTCGGCTTGGGACTGGGGGTCGACTACGCGCTGTTCATGACGAATCGCTTCCGCGAGGAGATCCAGGTCCGCTCGGTGGAGGACGCAGTGGTCGTGACCCTCGCCACGTCAGGCCGGGCAGTGTTCTTCTCCGGCCTTACCGTCTGCGTTGGGCTGCTGGCGCTGATCAGCTTCGATTTCATGCTCCTGCGCACGGTCGGCATTGGCGGCTCGATCGTGGTCCTGACGACGGTGATCGGCGCGATGACCCTGCTGCCGGCCGTGCTGGGTGTGCTTGGGCCCCGAGTGAACGCCCTTTCGGTGCGCCTCCCGGCCGCCGACGTCGGCGCCTTCTGGCACACCTTGGCCCAGTGGGTGATGCGCCGGCCCATAGCAGTGGCTCTGCCGGTGCTGGCCATCCTGCTGCTGCTTGGCTGGCCCATCCGGAACCTGGACCTCGGCTCGCCCGATGTTTCCATCCTGCCCACCAGTGTGCCCTCGCGCCAGGGCTTCGATCGCCTGAAGGCCAGCTTCGGGCCGGGCGCTATCGATCCCGTGCTGGTGGTGGTCAAGGCCCACGAGCCGATCTTGAGCCCGGACAGCGTCGGCCGGCTGTACGACTTCGCCCACCAGCTGCAGCGTGACCCGCGCATCGCCCGCATCGACAGCATCGTGACCATCGATCCGCGCCTGACGAAGCCCCAGTACCAGCTGCTGTACGCGGACCCCCAGCACATCCCCGACCTCTACGGGCAGGCGGTGGCCGGCGCCACCACCCGCGACCGGACAGCCCTACTGGAAGTTGTGAGCAAGTACCCGCCGCTGTCCGATGAGTCGCGCGGCATCGTGGCCGAGGCGCGCCAGCTGGCCCGCCAGTACCCAACCTTCCAGGTGCAGGTTGATGGCGGAGCCGCCGAGGTCTCCGACGTGGTGCAGCGGCTCTACACCGAGTTTCCTCGCGCCATCCTGTTCATCGCCATCACTACCTATATCCTGCTGCTCATCCTGTTCCGCTCGGCGGTGCTGCCACTGAAGGCGCTGGTCATGAACGCGCTCTCGCTGCTGGCCTCCTATGGCGCGCTGGTGTGGGTCTTCCAGGAGGGGCACCTGTCCGGGCTGCTGCGCTTCGAGCCGCTGGGGTTCGTGGAGGCCTCGCTGCCAATCATCATGTTCTGCACGCTCTTCGGCTTGAGCATGGACTACGAGGTGTTCCTGCTGAGCCGCATCAAGGAGGCTTACGACGCCAGCGGCGACAACACCCGCTCAGTCGCCGAAGGCCTGCAGAGCAGCGGCAAGATCATCACCAGCGCGGCCCTCATCGTGGTCTGCGTCAGCCTGGCATTCGTGACGGCCGACATCGTGCTCATCAAGGCTTTGGGCCTGGGCGTAGCCGTGGCCGTGGCCGTGGACGCCACGATCGTCCGCGCCCTGCTCGTGCCCGCCACCATGCGCCTCCTGGGCGACTGGAACTGGTGGCCGGGAAATCTTCCTCTCCCACCGCAGTGGGAGAGGGTTGGGGTGAGGGAACCCGCTGCATGAGACGCCTCGCCATCGCCCTGGCCGTGCTCCTCAGCGCCTGCGCCCGCGGCGCGCCCATCGATCCGGCCGTACTGGCCCCGCCCTCGGCAGCCGCCAGCGCGCCAACCCAGCCCGACCACGTCACCCTGCCCCAGGACGATGCCCCTCACGCCGACCTCACCGAGTGGTGGTACTACACCGGCCACCTGGAGGCCGCCGGCGGCAAGACCTATGGTTTCGAGCTGGTCATCTTCCAGGTGCTTCGCCGCGACGATCCGCCGGGCTACGCGGCGCATTTCGCCGTTACCGACAACAACCGTGGTGACTTTCACTTCCAGGAGCGCTCGGAGACCGGCAAGCAAGTCCACGCCAGTCCTGGCTTCGATCTCGACCTGAGCGGCTGGAGCATGAAGGGCGGCAATGGCCACGACCATCTGAAGGCCGACCTGCCGGACTACGCCATCGACCTCGATCTGACCGCCCTCAAGCCGGCCGTGCTGCACGAAGGCAAGGGCCTCATCTCCTTCGGTCCAGCGGGCGACTCCTACTATTACTCGCGCACGCGCCTGGACGTGGCCGGCAAGATCACCGATCGCGGGCAGCAGCTGCCGGTCACCGGCCTGGCCTGGATGGACCACCAGTGGGGCAACTTCATTTCCGGCATCGGTGGTTGGGACTGGTTCTCCATCCAGCTGGACGACCGGTCAGAGTACATGCTGTTCTTCCTGCGCGATGCCAACCGCCAGCCAACTCTGTCGTATGGGACCTACGTCGCGCCGGATGGCAGCGCCGCCATGCTGCCCCCAGCCAGCTTCGGTCAGAAGGCCACGGGGTCGTGGCTGAGCCCGGCCAGCGGGATTGTCTATCCTTCCGGCTGGGAGGTGGCGGCCGGCGATGCGACTCTGACCCTCACGCCCACGGTCAAG
Organism: Chloroflexota bacterium; assembly: GCA_035299885.1. Classification (GTDB taxonomy): domain Bacteria; phylum Chloroflexota; class JAJPGV01; order JAJPGV01; family JAJPGV01; genus DATGVV01. The sequence continues at coordinate 5,349 of DATGVV010000120.1, forward strand.
GACCAGGAGCTGCGCACCGGCCAGAGCACCGGCATCACGTACTGGGAAGGCGACGTGCGCGTCAGCATGACCAAAGGCGGGCAGCCCGTCCGGGGCGTGGGCTATGTGGAGCTGGTGGGCTATCGCTGACGCCGACTGCTATAGTTTCGTGCTGTATGCCCAAAGGTAAAGGCAAGAATGCCGAGCGACGCGCCAAAGAGGTCCGCCGCAACACCGAGCGCAACCGCTCCACCAAGTCGGCGGTGAAGACGCTCATGGTGAACGCCGTGCACGCCATCGAGGACGACGTCGATGCTTCGGACGCGGCCATCATCAAGGCCCAGAAGGCGCTCGACACGGCCGTCACTCACGGCGTGATCCATCGCAACAACGCCGCCCGCCGCCTCTCGCGGCTGATGAAGAAGTTCAACCGGGCGGTCTTAGCGTCCTAGCCAGCTAGCTCAGATCCTTCTATTCGCGGTTGCTACTTTCCGCTTGCGGGTAATTTTGCGCGCTCAAAACACGGTACGGGGCGACTACGAACTCTGCCTTTGGCGATTTAGGGTCCTGGCACAGTCTTCGACAGCGTCCCGGAGCTGGGGTTGAAGTTGGCGTCGCCACTGTAGGACGCGGTAATTGTGTGGGTGCCGGCGTTCAGCGCGCTGGTGACACAGATGGCGGTGCCATCGGTAAGAGTAATGGCATTGCATAGGGTGGTGCTAGTAGTCAAATCCGTGAAGGTCACGGTTCCTGTGGGCGTGCCGCTACCCGGGGCTTTCGCATTGACGGCGGCGGTGAGGGCTACCCTCGGATGAACTGACGGACTCGCCGCCGCCGAGGGAGTCAACGCAGGTGTTGTGCTTGGTGAAATTTTGGCTCTTGGCGTCCCTGTCCACGTAGGTGAAACCGTCGGCGTGGCAGTGGCGGTCGCAGTTGGCATTTTGGTCACCTGAGCCGAGGATGAACCATGTCCTAGCCCAGGGGTGGGGCTACCGGCCGGTGTTGGTGTAGAGGCAGTGGGCGTCGCCGTCAAAGCAGCTGTGGCAATGGCGGTGTGGGTTGCTGTAATTGTTCCAGGAGGAAAATCCCCAGCTGCGCCTACAACAGAATCAGATACGACGAACCGGACTGTCATCACGGTTGCAGTTAGGGTGGCGCATAGAATTCGGGCCAAAGACGCCGATGGTAGCGGCTTCGACATGCATCTCAGATTACCCTTTTATTGGACTCGGGGGCCGGCGGTGCGTAGAAATGCGCGTAATTTGGGCGATCAAGGCGCCGCGAGGCTGCGCACA
>DATGVV010000121.1:0-3757 GCA_035299885.1 Chloroflexota bacterium
TCGATGTCCGTTGCCGCGCCTTCCGTACCGCTCTGCACCTGATGCATATGAACGGTCGCGTGCGGTAGGGCGTAACGCTTGCCCTTGGCGCCGCCCGCCAGCAGCACGGTGCCCATGCTGGCCGTCACGCCTACGGCGTGCGTCGCCACGTCAGGCTTAATCAGCTGTATCGTGTCGTAGATCGCCAGGCCGCTGTGGACCGAGCCACCCGGCGACTGAATGTACATCTGGATGTCCTTGTCGGGCTCCTCCGCCTCGAGGAACAGCAGCTGCGCAATCACCTGGTTGGCGATGTGGTCGTCGATGCTCTGGCCCAGGAAAATGATGCGGTCTTTGAGGAGTCGTGAGTAGATGTCGTAGGCCCGCTCTCCGCGGGGCGACGACTCTATCACCATGGGGATGACTGCCATTACTGAACCCCTTCCAATTCTACGAACTGCTCCCCGCCCGCTAAGCGGTCTAGTACGTCTAGGGCATTCCGCAGGAGGAGCTCCTGCTCCACCGAGCCGCGCACCCGTTCGGTGGCGACGAGCTTGCGGACGTCCGCCCGGCGGTCGGCGGGCGTGTCCTCGACCATGCGGTTCAGCTCGGCTTCCAGCTTGCCTGGGTCGAGCTTCAGCTCTTCCGCGCCGATCAGCTCTTTCAACACCAGCGCCGACTTTACGCGGCGTTCGCCTCGCGGCCGCCACTCACCTGTCAGATCGTCAACCGATTTCTTTGTGCCGCGCAGAAACATGTCCAGACTGAAGCCCTGCCGCCGGAAGTTGTTGTCGGCTTCGCGCAGCATCTGTTCGAGCTCCTGGTCAACCATAACGGCCGGGTACTCGATTTCGGAAATCTCTATCAGTTTGTCTACCAGGTCCGACTCATACTGCTCGCGGCCGTGCGCCTTCTTCTGGGCCTCGAGGCGCTTCCTGAGGTCGGCGCGCAGCGCGGCCAGGTCATCGTAGTCGCCCACGCTGCGGGCCAGCTCGTCGTCCACATCCGGCAGCTGGCGCTCTTTGATCTCCTTCACCGTCACGCTGTAGGTGGCGATCTTGCCGGCCAGGTTCGAGTCGCGGTAATCGTCGGGAATGTGGTCTTCCACATCCTTGGCGTCGCCCACCTTCAGGCCGGCCAGGGCGTTGGCCCAGCTGGGCAGCGGGTGTTCGGCGTCCAGTTCGGCCACGGTTTCGCGCGCCTCATCGGACAGCCTGCGGCCATCGAGGCTGGTGATCACGTCGAGGGTCGCCTGGTCGCCGACTTTGGCGGGCCGGTCCGGCACCGGCACCAGCTCGGCATGTGATTGGCGGAGGTTCTCGACGGCCTCGTCGACTTCCTGTTCAGTGATCGTCAGGTCCGGCGCCTCGAGCTTGATCGATTTGTAGTCGCCCAGCTTCACTGTGGGCTGCACGGGCACGGTGGCCTTGAACACCAGCGGCTTCTCCGGCTCCAGCTCGACCACCTCGAACTCCGGCTGCGTGTAGGGCGCGATGCCGGTCTCCTTTACCGCCTCGCGATAGGCGTCCGGCATGACGAAATCGAGCGCCTCGCGGTACAGCGCGTCGACGCCCACCGCGCGCTCCAGGATCTTGCGCGGCGCCTTGCCCTTGCGGAAGCCGGGGATGGTCACGCGCTGGACCAGCCGCTGGTAGGCCTTGTCCGTCGCCTTGGCCAAGCGCTCCGGTTCCACCTCGACCTTGAGGGTTACCTGGCTGTGCTCGGCTCGCTCGACGACAGCGTTCATGGATGCTCCTGGATGAGACTACAAAGCCCAGGCAAAACGGCCTGGGCTGAGGTCCAGTATAGCTAGGCCGTTAGCAAGCCGGCTGACGCGTAGTAGCTGGCGGCGCCCGGGTGGAGAGGAATGGCTGTGGCGGCGATTTTGGCAGGCTCTAGTGGGTAGGTGACGGGACTACGCTCGGGGGGAATGTGACGGTACTGGGCCTCCAGCTTGGCGCGGGTCTCCACCAGGCACCAGGCGATCAAGTAAGCGACGTCGTCGGGCATGTCCATCCGGGCCAGGACCAGGAAGTCGCTGAAGTCGAGCGTCGGCAAAGGCTCTTCCAATCCACGGAAGTAGCCTGCTGGAAGCACGGCCCTGGGCCAGCCGAAGTCGCGCTCCAGTTGATCGAGGACGCCATCTTCGATGGGCACGAAGGTCAGCTGCCGCTCGTTGGCGAGCTGCTGCCAGCGCGCGGTCATGATGGCTTCGTAGAACACGGCGTCGGCGGCGCCATCGGCCACGGCTTGGAGGCAGGGAAAAGGCCGCTCGTCCTCGACGAAACGGCCGCGCCAAGCTTCGAGGTCATGATCCGGGATGCCCGACAGCTCCATGATGCGATGCACGGCCAGGCCGATGTGGTTGATGCCGTCGTCGGGCGAGGTAGCGATGCGCAGGACAGGCCGCCGCTCGCGTAGATCGGCGAACGAGCGAATGCCGTGCTCGGCCGAAACGGCGAGCACCAGCCGGTCAGTCTGGGCCACGGTGCCGAGAGCGCGAAGGTGCGGGAAAGCTTCCCCGCCGTACGGCCCCTTGCCGTCCACGGCCATCTTGACGAAGGCGGCGGGCGTCGCCAGGCTGACGTCAACTTCACCGCGTCCTACGGCACGGACGTTGTCCACGCCACCGCGGCCGTTCCAAATGGCGATACGGGAGTGCGGCCCGGCGCCATCGCCGATCTCCTGGCACAGCCAGCCGCAGACGCGGTGCAGGTTGGCCTGCCCCCAGTCGCCTTTGAACTGGAGCGTGATGGAGCGGTTGAGGCGCGGCCCGTCGCTCACGCCGCGGCCTGCGCGCGGAGGTCGCGGGCTATCTCTTGCCAGCGGATACCTGTGAGGTCCACGGCCGGGTGCTCGGCAGAGCAAGCTGGGCAGCGGCGCCGGGCCGGATCGGCGTTGAACTCCTGGCAGGCACGCCAGTAGCCTTCCTGAGGCAGCTCGCGCGAGAGCTCCCATTCGTCGCGCCAGACCTGGGCGCCGCATTCGAGGCAATACCAGGCCACGCCTTCCAGCTCAGGCTGCTGCGCCTTGTAGCGGAGGTGCACCGAGTCGGTCAGCGGCAGCAGGCGATGCGGAGTGCCGGCGGGCACGTAGACGAAGGTCCCGGGCTCCATCGATTGGCTGTGCTGGGGCGCGTGCTTGAACTCGACCGCGGCCTGGCCGGACATCTGGACGAGCAGCGTGTCGTGGTCGCAAATCAGAAAGAACGGCTGCGGGCGATCGTTGCGGCTGAGGTGCAGCTGCAAGTCGAACTTGTCTGGCAGGAGGGGCTGCTCGTCATAGGGGCGCGCGTCTCGGGCAGTCGCGAAGACGTTGAGGGCTCGCTTGCGCTCCATGGCTATTCCTCCGAGCCCTCGGCCAGCTCCGAAGCGGCCATGGCGTCCAGGCTCTTCCGCGCGGCATTGATCGTCCAGCTCTGCTCGACGTAGCGCTTCCAGCCCCAGATATCGACAGGGAAGTGCGGGTTCAGCGTGCCGCAAGACTTGCAGGTATGGGCGGCCTCGTCGGCGTTGTAGGCGTCGGCGGCGGCCAGGCTGCCGGCTAGCGTTCCGAAGCCGGGGTAGGGCTCGCCCGTGCTGCCGTCGTCGGCGACGGGTGTGGCGTCGTAGTCGTGGCGGAATAGTTCTTCGCTGCACTTCTTACAGCGGAACAGGATAGCTTCGGCTTGATCGCCGCCGGTCGATTGGCGCTGGGTGATAGTGCCGACCTGGAAGCTGTTGGGCTCGGCATCGTCGCGCAGCGGGCTGGTGACGCCATGGACGCGCGATAGCGCATA
>DATGVV010000122.1:0-9160 GCA_035299885.1 Chloroflexota bacterium
ACGAGATTCCGGTTCCGCTGGAGGATCCCGGATTCAGCCAGGTGATCCGCACCGGGCTGCCTATGATTACGCGCGATCCCGAGACCGGCATCACCAACGTGGGCACCTACAACGGCTTCCTACGCGATCGCACGCGGCTCGTGGCCGCCATCGGCGGAGGCCACGACGCGATGCGCTACCACTGGCAAGCTGCCCGCCGGCAGCATGGGGACATGCCGCTGGCGATCGTCATCGGAGCCACGCCCAACGTGATGCTGGTGGGCTCGGCGCCCATTCCGTACGGGATCGATGAGCTGGGCGTGGCGGGCGCCATGGTCGGTGAGCCGCTCGAAGTCGTGGCTTGCAAGACGGTGCCGCTCGAGGTGCCTGCCAACGCTGAGATCGTGATCGAGGGTCTGGTGTCGACCGAGGTACTGGAGCCCCGCCTGGCGTTCGGCGAATATCCCGGCTACCTCAACATGGAGCGCAACAATCGGCCGATCATGCGCGTGACGGCCATAACCCACCGCAAGCAGGCGCTGTTCACGCCGGTGCTGGTAGGCTTCCCGCCCAGCGACACCAACGCGGTGTGGGGCGCGGCCAACGCGGGAGTCCTGTACCATCGGCTGCGCTACGAGCGGCGGCTGCCGATCGAGGAGGTGTTCTTCCCGCAGATGGGCGGCGGCAACGATTTCTGCCTGGTTCGCATGAGAGATGGCGGAGGCGATCGGGCACCGGACGTCCTCCAGGCAGCCGCGCAGCTCCACAGGGGCATCAAGTACGCTGTCGCCGTCGATCACGACGTCGACATTCGCGACCCCGAGCTGGTCATTTGGGCCCTGTCGTTCCGAGTGAACCCGGAGCGCGATCTCAAGGTCCAGGGCGGCCGCTCGGCCGGCCTGGACCCGTCGAGCGGCCCCACCGGCTCGTCGAAGGGCAAGATGGAGACGGCCGATCCCAAGCGCGAGTACTTCCAGGTGCTAATCGACGCCACCACTAAGGGCGCTTACCCGCCCGTAGCGCTGCCCGCCCGCCCATACATGGAGCGCGCCACCGAGATCTGGCGACGCCAGCCTGGTCTAGCTGAGCCGCACCCGCGCCACCCATGGCACGGATACGCACTCGGCTTCTGGAGCGAGGAGGATCAGCGCCTAGCCGATCTCATGGTCGAGGGCGATTACAAGGCCGTGGGCCGCATCGCGGCCGAGCTCCAGGTGAAGACCGACGAGGTCTTAGGGCCAGTTCGCTGACCGGCCCCTTTGTCATGCCGAACGACGTGAGGCATCCGTATCCGCAGGCGCGGACTCCTCGCTTCGCTCGGCATGACAAAGGGGGCTAAAAGAAGATCGATACCGCGCGGGGCAAGACGGGGCGGGCCATGTGGATGGTGCGGTGCGCGATCTTCCAGTTGCTCAGCGTGCCGCGCAGGCGATCCTCGCGGCGTCCGATGAAATAGACTTCGTCCACGTCGTGCACCTGGTAGACCCAGAACGTAGACCCGACTTCGACCTCGTCGTCTTGCGCATGGAGCACACGCACGTTGGAGATCACGCGCTGGGTCACGGAAGGGGGCGTCTCCACGTGCGCCAATCCGGTATCCAGCCGTTTCACCCGCATCTGCAGTGAGCCCTTGTCCTCGTTGAACAAGTGGTAGGCGGGCCCGCCGTGGTCTCCGCCACCATTGGCAGCCGGCTGTCCCTGGACGGACTCGTGAATGGGCGCCACATAGCGCACATCGTCGGCGAACAGGTCCAGCCACTCGTGAAAGCGGTGCTGGTCCAGCAGCTCGGCTTCGAGATATAGGAAGTCGGCGACGTCCTGAGTAAGTGCCAGGCGGTCCAGCGCCTCAGCCGAGGGCATGGCTAGCCGCGCCGCATCAGCTCGCACCAGTGCCGGTAGAACTGGCGCTGGGCAACCTCTGAGATCTCGGGCGTGATGTAGCCCGGCAGCCCGCCCGCCTGCCACTGGCCCTGATCCGGGTAGCCATCCTCCACGTCAATGCCCATTGAGTAGTTGAAGGCATACCGCTGCGAAATGGGTGTCTTGAGGTTGTCCCCGATGCGGTGGAAGTTCTCGTAGTCGTCTGGCGCCACGAGGCCACCGCCAGATTGGCGCTCCATGAGGACAAAAGCAGCGTGCTTCTTCACGACCATAGGAGCATCTTTCTCTAACGCGCACCACTGCCAGACCTCGGTACGGTACGGGCCTTTAGGATGCCAGATGATCAGGCCGCGGCCATAGAGCGCGCTGCCCGTGCCGATCGTGGAGAAGTTGGGAAATATGTTGCCATTGTGATAGCTGTAAGGCTGACCTTCACAGTCCTTGATCAGCTCGCCTAAGCGGCGGTGCCGTTCCTTAACCCACTCCACGGCTTCGGGGCCGAGGCGCTCGGCCTGGCTCAGATCCTGATGGTAGGAGGCCACGCCCAACTTCAGCTCGCCGGCGGCGTGGACGGCTCCACGACTGTAGCCGGCCACGGCCCCCAAGGCGATGTCCTTCTCAGCCTGGGCCTGCTGCTGCACGCTCGGCGCGCTGGCGATGCGCTGATCGTCCTGGTTCCCTGCGGCCAGCAACTTCAGGACCGACGCGTGCGTGACGGGGAAGTGGTACTCGTCGCTGCCGAAATTCTCCGCCAGCAGCTTCCAGTTGACGGGCATCAGGTAGCGCTCGCGACCGGGCAAGACCTCAAGCCCGCCGAGGTGCGGCACCGTCAGGAATCGGTCGAGATACCAGCGCATGTCGCCCAGGAACTCGTCGAGCGACTCATCGGGCTCCCAGCAGGCGAAGATAAGCCCGCCGTAAGTGGCCACCTTGGCCTCGGCCAGTCCATGGCTGGCCTTGTCCAGCCGGCCGTAGTACACGTCGTCCAGCATTGGGACACCGATAAGGGAGCCGTCGAGCCCGTAGGACCAGCCGTGATAGCTGCAGGTGAAGTTGCGGGAGGTGCCGCGATCGAACAGGCACACCTTGTTGCCGCGATGGCGGCACTTGTTGAGCAGCACGTGAACCTTGCCTGCCTGATCCCGGACCACGATGACGGCGTCTTCGCCCATGAAGTTGACGAGGTAGTTGCCCGGCTCTGGCACCATGGTCTCGTGGCCGACAAACAGCCATGAGCGCGCGAATACACGTTCCAATTCGAGGCGGTAGACTTCCGCATCGGCGAAGACGCGGTTGTCGATGTAGCCACGCTCGAGATCGACCAAGCCGGCGACCGGATCTGATGCTGTTACGATGGCCATCTCATCCCTCGCTTTATGCTGCCTAAAAGAGTAGCCTGCTGGTAGGGAGCGCCAGTATACTACGGCCTATTCGGCCGACGGCGTAGTCGCCGAAGGAGGGAGATGGATCACTTGAGCACAGCGGGACGAACGACATTCCTCATGGCGGCACTGCTGCTGGCCGGCTGCGGCGGGACGGCCGCTCCATCACCCGCTGCGCCAGCCTCCAGCGCTCCTGCCAAACCGACCTCCGCCGCGCCCACGACCGCCGCTGCAAGCGCGGCCTCGGCAAAGCCGGCCGCGTCTGGGGAAGCCAAGCCAGCTGCGGCGGCCTCCGCCAAGCCGGCAGCATCGGCCAGGGCCACGAGCTGGGAGCAGCTGTTGGCAGCCGGCCGTAAAGACGGCACGGTCGTCGTCGGTGGGCCACCGTTCGCCTCGCTGCGCGAGGCATACAACACGCAGTTCAAAAAGGACACCGGCATCGATCTGCAGTACGTCGCCTTGCCGACGTCGGAGCTGAGCACCCGCGCCGAACGCGAAGCGGAAGCCGGCAAATCGACTATGGACGTCCTTCAGAGCGGCGGCAGCGAGATCTACACCATGCTGCCGAAGAACCTGTTAGAGCCGCTCGCGCCCAACCTGCTCATGCCCGAGGTCATCGACGCAAAGCAATGGAAAGGCGACCAGGGCGTCAAATGGATGGACCAGCAGAAGCAGTATGTGGCTGTCGGCAGCAGCTGGGTCATGACCGACCTGTTCATCAATACGCAGACGGTCCCGCCGGGCAGCATCGGCTCCTGGAAGGATCTGCTCGATCCGAAATGGAAGGGCAAGATCATCTCGCAGGATGCCCGGGCCGGAGGGCCCGGACAGGCCGTGGCTCGCTACGTGCTGGCCAAGTTTGGCGACAAGTTCGTGGTCGATCTTTACAAGGGGCAAGAGGTCGTCTTGGTCGCCGATCAGCGGCAGGTGGCTGAGGGCGTCGCCAGAGGAACGTATCCGATTGGTCTGGCACCTGTTCAGGCGGATGTGGAGCAGTTCCGCAAGGCTAGTCTGCCGATAGCGCGCGAATTTCCAAAGGACGGCCCCGGCAGCCTGGTGGGCGGCTTCAGCGGGGTCAAGATCCCCAAGGCAATTGCCCATCCGGACGCGGCCGCGGTGTTCATCAACTGGTACCTGAGCAAGAACGGGCAGACGGCCTACAGCCAGGCGCTGTTAGAGCCCAGTCTGCGGAAAGACGTCAGCACCGAAGGCATGCCGCCGTACGTGATCCCCAACCCCAACGTGCAATACGACATTGACCAGTACTCCTACGACTTCTACATCAACAGCGCGCCCAAGATGGGCGCTCAATTGAGGGAGCTTCTCGGCCGCTAGCAAAGGCCGCCTTTTGTCATGCTAAGCGAAGCGAAGCATCCGCTACCTGTGCCAGCGGATTCTTCGTCTGCGGCTCAGAATGATAAAGAGCCCGTAGGCCGGCTCGCGTCTCCGCTGCCCGGAGTGCACATCCCAACGCGGGTAATTTTTGGCCTGGCGATCGTAGCCGCGGTGACCATCTTCACCGTGCTGCCGGCGGGATTCGTGTTCATCGGCAGCTTCAACACCGCAGGCACAGGCCAGGCGTGGAGCTGGGGCTTCGGCGCCTGGTATCAGGCGTTCACCACGCCACGCACGCTGCAATCCATCGGCGCGAGCTTCCTGCTCGCGCTGAGAGCGCCCATCGCCGTCATCATCGGGTTCTTCATTTCGTGGCTGCTGGTGCGGGTCAAGATACCGGGCAAGTCATTCATCGAGTTCGCCCTTTGGGCCTCGTTCTTTCTGCCAGGGCTGCCCATTGCCATGGGCTGGATACTGCTGCTGGATCCGAAGTTCGGGCTCATCAATGAGGCCTTGAAGCACCTACCGTTCGTCCACGGTCCGGTGTTCAACATCTACTCCATAGCCGGCATCCTGTGGGTCCAGCTGACGCTCACGACAGTCCCGGTCATGGTCATCCTCTTGGCCCCGGCCTTGCGCCAGCTCGACTCCTCCTTCGAGCAGTCGGCCCGCATGTGCGGCGCGGGGCATCTGCAAACGCTGCGGCGCATTGTCGTGCCTATGCTGGCGCCGGCGCTGCTTACGGCGCTGGTGTTTGGGCTCATACGCGGGCTCGAAACATTCGAGATCGAGCAACTGTTAGGCATCCCCGCCGGCATCTACGTCTACGCTACGCGCATCTACGACCTGATGAACGTGCAGCCACCGCAGTTCCCGCAGGCCATGGCGCTGAGCACGTTCTTCCTGCTGGTGCTGTTCCTGCTGGCGCTCGTCTACCAGCTGTACACCGAGAAGCGCATGTACGCCACCATCACTGGCCGTGGCGTGATGTTCACAGCGACGTACTCGGGCAGATGGCGCTACCTGGCGACGGCGTTCTGCGCGCTGTACCTCTGTGCCGGCATCGTGCTGCCCCTGAGCCTGCTGGTGCTGGGCTCATTCATGCGGCTGTTCGGCTTCTTCAGCGTCCCCAACCCCTATACCACCGAGCAATGGGCTCGGGTGTTCCGTGACCCGGTGTTCATGCTGGCGCTGCGCAACTCCATGTTCCTGGGCTTGAGCGTGGCCCTGCTCGGCCTGCTGCTTTATGGCTTGATTGCCTACGTGATCGTGCGCTCGCGCCTGGCTGGACGGCGCACCCTCAGCCTGCTCGTCTGGCTGCCCTGGGCGGTGCCCGGCATTCTGCTTGGCGTGGCTCTGCTGTGGCTGATGTTGACCGTGCCGGGGCTTACTTTGCTGTACGGCACTATGGGGGCGCTCGTCCTGGCCCTGCTGATTCAGAGCATGCCCTTTGGCGTACAGCTGCTGAGGACTGCCTTGGGCCAGGTCTCCACCGAGCTGGAGCAAGCCGCCCGAGCGTGCGGGGCGAGTTGGATTCTGACCTACCGCCGCGTGGTCCTGCCGCTGATTGCGCCGATGCTCATCAGCGTGGCCGTGTTGACATTCATCGGCGTGCTGCGCGACATCAGCACCACCGTCCTGCTGGCCGGAGCGTCAACGCGCCCGCTGGCGCTGCTGATGCTCGAGTTCGCGCGCGGCGGGAACATGGAAGCCGCCTCCGTGGTGGGTCTCATTCTCAGCATCCTGGCCATCTTGGTGGCCCTGTTTGCCCGCCGCCTGGGCCTTCAGTTCCGCTCCGAGGTTGCCTAGCCTATTTCCTAGCGGGGGAACCACTCCTTAACCTTGGCTTCGGCATCGACCCGGTACTTGAAATGGAAGTCCGGGTCGTAGCCATCGACGTACTTCACGCCCGGCTTGGGGATGACGTACTCGGGCACCTGATGGGGCACGTCCGTGCGCAGGCTGGTCTCCATCATCGTGCGCTCGTACATGTCCTGGGCCTCTTTGGATAGGAACCAATTCAGGAACACCGAGCCGGCGTTTGGATGAGGGCTGTTCTTGATCTTCAGCATCACGCTGAATCCGCCCAACGTGGTGCCTGGGCCGTCCTCGGGGAAGACGCGCTCGATCGGCACGCCCGACTTCCGCAGCGGCTCGACAGTAGTTTGGACCAGCGACATGCCAATCGGGAAGCCCCCCTGGCCGACCGAGTTGGCCAGTTGCTGGTAATCGGCATTGAAGGCCACCTGCTGGCCGGCATACAGGTCCTTGGAGAAGCCCTCCCCGAACAGGCTGTAGACGTAGGCCAAGGTCGCTCCGCCGGCTCCCGGCACGCGCGGGTCGTGCGAAGTGATCTTGCCTTTGTACTCCGGCTTCAGCAGGTCCTTCCAGGACTTGATGGCGCTGGGTTGAACCATCTTCGAGTTGACGAACAGGTCGGTCATGATCCAGTCGGCCCCCTGGATGCCGCAGGCCATGTTGGGAGGCATCTTGGGGCTTGGCTTGAGCAAGCGCGGCGCGCCATCGCGCCAGACCGAAGGCTGCAAGATGTCGGGATCGACGAGTGAGCCGGAGACATCCTCGATCATGCCGTCCTCGGCCAAGCTCCAGCAGCTTGGTGAGCCGGTCAAGTAGACGTCGACGCTTGGCTTGCCAGCTTGGGCCTCGCGTTGTATGCGCACCAACGCCTCGCCCGGGGCTGCACCCAGATATTCGACTTCGACGCCGTGCGTCTTCTTGAAGCCCTCCGTGAAGCCTTGCCGCAGACCTGGGAAGCCGGGTCCCATGACCACGACCTTGCCTTCCTTCTTCGCGCCATCTTTCAAGGTGGCCCACTGCTGCGGATTGGGTTGCAGCTTGGCCGTGAGCGGCTGCCCCAAGCCGGCCGCGGCTGGCTTGGCTGCGGTGCTTGGCGCACCGGAGCCGCTGGCCACGGGTTTGGCTGAAGCGCTCGCGGCGCTGGCCGCCGGCTTCGCCAAGGCCGGAGCGCTGGTTGTCGCCGAGGGGCCTCCGGTCGAGCCACAAGCGACCAGCGCCAGCATGGGAATGATCAGCGGGAAGTTAGGGATGCGCATCGTCTCCCACGACACCTCTCTCAAAAGAATGCCGGCAGTGTACCAGGCAGCAATCCTGGTACCCTCATCGCCATGCTGACCGCCGAACAGAACGAGCTTCTGACGAGAGTGGGGCCGGGCACGCCAATGGGCGGCCTGCTGCGGCGCTACTGGCATCCCATCGCGCCCGCTGGCGAGCTGCGCGAAAAGCCCGTCAAGCCCGTGAGACTCCTGGGCGAGGACCTCGTGCTGTTTCGGGACAAGCAAGGCCGGCTGGGCCTCGTGGGCGAGCGCTGCGCCCACCGGCTCGTCCGCCTGGAGTTCGGCTACCCGGTCGACGAAGGCATCCGCTGCCCCTATCACGGCTGGACGTATGACACGACAGGCCAGTGCGTAGCGCAGCCGGCGGAGCCACCGGAAAGCAGCTTTAAGGACAAGGTTCGCATCAAGGCTTATCCGGTCCAGGAGCTAGCCGGGCTAGTGTTCGCCTATCTTGGTCCCGAGCGTGCGCCGCTGCTGCCTCGCTGGGAGCCGCTCGTGTTGGACGAGCTCGATCGTGAGCTGTACTTCATGACCGTGCCATGCAACTGGCTGCAGGGCATGGAGAACTCACCGGACTGGACGCACGTGGAATGGCTTCACGGCCATTTCGCCCAGTATGTCCTGGAAAGCCGCGGCGTCGCAAAGGACGATCCCGCCTACAAGTTCACGCTGCCGTTCACACGCCACGTCGTCGAGACGCGCAATGACCAGTTCGAGTACGGCCTGCTGCGGCGTGTGCTGACCGAAGGCGCTACCAAAGAGGACGACCCGTGGAGCGTGGGGCAGCCCGTCATCATACCGAATATCAACGTCATCTCCGCCGTGTCCAGCAGCGACATCACGGTCATCTGGCGAACGCCGGTCGACGACACCCATCTCATCCAGTGGGATCTGCGCTGCTTCCATCGGGACTCCCCTAACGGAGATGTGCCCTACCACGAGATGCTGCCCACCGACGAGCATGGCCGATGGAACCTGGAGGTGGTGCGCATCCAGGACTACATGATCTATGCGGCCCAGGGCGAGATTGTCGACCGCACCGAGGAGCGGCTAGGCGCGTCCGACCAGGGCGTGATCCTGTTCCGTCAAATGCTCCTGGACCAGCTCGACGTCGTCAAACGCAGCGAGGACCCGATGAACGTCTTCCGCGATCCGGCGGCCAACGTGTCCGTTCCGGTGCCGGTTATCAACCGGCAGTACCGCGAGCGCGCCGGGTATGCCTAAGCGCGGCTAGGAACTCCAGCAAGTGCGTGGCGCTGTTTCCCGCTAAAAAGCCTCCTCAACTCGTGAGGCGAGAAACGAGCGGCCCAGTCCGGCCAGTCCACCGAGGATAACGGCCAGCAGGATCGACAGCGCGGCCGCGCCTGGCAGGTCCGGCTGGCGCCACAGTTTCCAGATCAGCGCCGCCAACACGACGTTGCCGGTGGTGCCCAGCATGAGTGGGAAGGTGAAATCACGCATGCTGTGGACGGCCACCCACACCCAGCC
>DATGVV010000123.1:0-3338 GCA_035299885.1 Chloroflexota bacterium
CGGCGGCTACGTGTCCGCGCCAGTAGTGCTGGCAGCGCGCCTGCGGAGGACGCCGGTGCTGCTGTTCTCGGCGGACGTGTCGGCCGGGCTGGCCATTCGGTTCGAAGCGCGACTTGCGCAGCGCATCGCCGTGCCAGTGCCAGAGGCCGTGGCCGGGCTGCCGCCCGACCGCACGTTCGTGTCCGGCTACCCGGTCCGGCCTGGCATGGAGCAGCTGCCGGCCAAGTTTTCGGCCAAGGCGGCGCTTGGATTTACGCCCGAGGCGCCGCTGCTGCTTGTGTTTGGCGGCAGCCAGGGAGCCCAGACCCTGAACACGGCTATCGCCGCGGGATTGGATCAGCTCTTGCCGGCCACGCAGGTCCTGCACCTGGCGGGCAAATTGGACGCGCCTTCGCTTGCGTCGCGGCAGAACGACCGCTATCGAGTGCTCGAGTTCCTGGAGGACATGCCGCTGGCGCTGGCCGCGGCCGACCTGTGCGTCAGCCGGGCGGGGGCCTCGACGCTGGGCGAGCTGCCGGCGGCTGGTCTGCCGGCGATCCTGGTGCCGTACCCGTACGCCGGGGGACACCAGAAGTACAACGGCGAGGTGCTGGTCCGGGCCGGTGGGGCGGTGATGCTGAGCAATGATGAGGCCCGCGCTGGAAAGCTAGTGCCAGCTGTTTTGTCGCTGCTTACTGATCCTGCCCGGCTGTCGTCTATGTCGGCTGCCATGAAAGCGCGCACTCACCCTGAGGCTGCTCGTGTACTCGCGGAAACCCTGTTGGAGTTGGCCGCTTGAGCAAGCACGTGTTTGAGGTGCCTGCGCGCCACCTCCATTTCGTGGGCGTGGGCGGCATCGGCATGAGCGGGCTGGCCAAGATCCTCCTAGAGGACGGCTATACGGTCTCGGGCTCCGACCTCAGCCTGAACCGCAACACGGACGAGCTCCAAGCGCTGGGCGGGCACATCTTCCAGGGACATCGGGCCGAGCAGGCCGAGGGCGCGGAGCTGATCGTGGTCACATCGGCGGCCGCGGCCGACAACCCCGAGGTCCGCTGGGGTCTGGAGCACGGCGTGCCCGTCGCCAAGCGGGCAGTGTTCCTGGGGCAACTCATGGGCCAGAAATGGGGCGTGGCCGTTTCGGGCACACACGGGAAAACGACCACCACGGCCATGGTTGCCACCATTCTGCTGAACGCCGGCCTGGACCCGACCGTTGCCTGCGGCGGCGACCTGCTGGCCACCGGCTCAAATGCCCGGCTGGGGCGAGGGCCCCATTTCGTGGCCGAGGCCGATGAGTTTGACCGCTCGTTCCTCCAATTCCCGGCCAAGACCAAGGTCATCACCAACATCGAGGCCGACCACCTGGACCTGTACGGCACCATGGATGCGCTGATCGAGGCGTTTCATGAGTTCGCGGCCTCCGGAACGGTGGTGCTGAACGGTGAGGACCCGCACACGACAGCGATTGCGCGTGAGATTGGCCCTCGAGCGGTTACCTTCACGGCTTCGGAAGGGGCGCCGCCGGGGCTCCGTCTAGCGGTGCCGGGCCAGCACAACGTGGCCAACGCGCTGGCGGCGCTCGAGGTTGCGGAGCTGATCGGAGTCGATCGTGGCGCGGCCATCGAGGCGCTCAATGGCTTTCTCGGCACACGCCGGCGTCTGCAGACCATCGGCTGCGCCGCGGGCGTCGAGGTCATCGACGACTACGCGCATCATCCCACGGAGATCCGGGCCAGCTTGCGGGCGCTGAAGGAGCGCCGTCCGTCACGGTTGATCTGTGTCTTTCAGCCGCACCTGTACGCGCGGACCAAGGACCTGTTCGAGGAGTTCACGGATGCGTTCGGCGACGCCGACGAGCTGATCGTGGTCGACACGTACTCACCAGCCGGACGAGAGGAAGCGCGGGAGGTGACGTCAGAGGACCTGGCGCGAGCTACCGGCGCTCGCTACGTGCCCGCACTGGAGGAGGCGGCGGCCGCTGTTCAGGCGCCGGCCGGCAGCGTCGTAGTGGCTATGGGCGCGGGCACCATTACGCGCCTGCCGAACCTCCTGCTGGAGAGGTTGCGTGGGGAACAGATATTGGAGGTCTTGGGCCCAAGAGTGGAGGCCAACTTTCCGCTGGCCAAGCTGACGTCGTTCAAGGTGGGTGGGCCGGCGGACTTCTTCGCCGCCGTGCGATCGGAAGACGAGATGGTGCGGCTGGTAGGGGCCGCCTGGCAGCTGGGGCTGCCGGTGTTCATCTTGGGCAACGGTTCCAACATCCTGCTGGCCGACAAAGGGATCCGCGGGCTAGTGATCCGCAACCTGTGCGTAACCGTCGAGTACCGCGAGGTCCCTCACCCTAACCCTGTCCCAGACGGAGAGGGAACTCTACACATCGAGGCGCAGTCTGGGGCCATGCTGCCTCGCGTCGGTCACGAAGCCATCAAGCGCGGCTACTACGACTTGGTGTACGCCACCGGCATTCCCGGCAGCGTTGGGGGGGCGGTGATGAGCAACGCAGGCGCCTACGGCTGGTGCATGGCCGACAGCCTGAGCTGGGTTCGGTTCCTGGCGCGGGACGGCGCGGTCCAGACGTTGCCTGTGGACGCCTGCGAGCTGCGCTACCGGCACAGCCGCTTCAAGGACACGGGCGAGATCGTCCTGGCGGCCGGGTTCGATCTTCACCAGCGGCAGGAAACGGCGAAGGCGGGCGAGCTCAACCGCAAGAGGCGCGACACCCAGCCACTCACACTGCCCAACGCGGGCTCGATGTTCAAGAACCCGTCCGGCGCGGCTGCCGGGTATCTCATCGAGCAGGCCGGTCTGAAGGGCCACCGCATCGGCAATGCGCAGATATCCGAGAAGCACGCCAACTTCATCGTCAACCTGGGCGGCGCCAGCGCGCATGACGTGCGCGCCCTCATCGCGCTGGCGCAGGCCCGCGTGAAAGAGCCGCTCGAGCTGGAGGTGCAGTTGGTGGGAGATTGGGATGACTGACGCGCTGGGCCCCGGATTATGATGCGCGGGCGAAGGGTGAGCCCAGCGGTGGCGGTCGTGTCGGTGGACAGGCCGCGGACGCTGCGGTACCGCAAGGCCGCGGTCGAGGAGCCGAGCGGACCTGGTGCGCGGCATGTCCTCGGCACCTTTGTGCTGGCGCTGCTGCTGGCCGGCGGATTGGCCGGGCTGGGGTGGGCCTTTCAGTCCGACACGTTTCGAGTGCGACAGGTGACGATCAGCGGCGCGTCGCCGGCAGTACAGCAAGCGATCGAGGATGTGGTGGCGCCCGGCTGCGCCGAGTCGCTGGCCGGCCCCATCGAATGCCCGGCGGGCAACCTCGGTCCCAACGAGCTGACGCTGAACGCTGGCGGCATAGC
>DATGVV010000124.1:0-1959 GCA_035299885.1 Chloroflexota bacterium
AAACTTCTGGACCGCGCCATGGTTGGCCTGGATCCAGGCCTTGTGCGCCATGAGCGTGGAGCTGGCCGAGGGCAGCTTCAGCGTCGTGAGATCGACCAGCGGGTGATAGCCCTTGCCCTCAATCACCAGCGTTTCGGGAGGTGAGGTCAAGGTGCCGGCCACATTACCACCGATGAGGGCGGCGGTGCGCTGCGGGATGCCGCCGACAAACAGGATGTTCACGTCGCGGCCAGGGTCCAAGCCCAGCTTCCCCAGCATGGCGAGCATGGCGACGTAATCGGAGCCGCCAGCCTGGGAGGCGCCGAGCTTTTGGCCCTTGAGATCGGCCGTCGTCTTGATGCTGTCGGCGACTTCGAAGATGTAGGGGTACGTCGGCGTGAGCGTCGCCAGCAGCTGCAAGTCGGCGCCGCTGGTGATCGGGCCCAGTACGTCGGCCGCGCCGCCCAGCCCGATCTGGACCTGGTTGGCCAGCAGGGCGGCCGTACCCTGTGGGTTCTGAATGAGCTGGACGTCCACGTCGAGCCCGTTTTTCTGGAAGATACCAGCCTCCTTGGCGATCCACATCGGCGTGAACGTGGCTGAGACGGTGGAATAGAAGGAGGAGATTTTGCCTGGCGCGGCACTTGCAGGGGCGGAGGCGGATGCGGCAGGTTTAGCGGGCGCGGAGCTAGGGGCGGGGGCGGCAGTGCCGCCGCAGGCGGCAAGGATCAGCGCTACAAGAAATGTGCGTTTCATGACGCGCACTTATACCAGGGCTCCAGGTTCCCTCACCTAGCCTCTCCCACTGTGGTGGGAGAGGAATCACAGGTTCAGGATGGCTTCGGCGTTTTTGCCGAGGATCTTCTCCTTCTGCTGGGGGGTGAGGTCGGCGCGCTCGCGGATGCCGCGGATGGTGTCCGGGTACTCGGAGTCGAAGTGAGGATAGTCGGTGGCCATCAGGATGTGGTCCTCGCCCACCTCTTCGAGTGACCGGCTGATGTCGCCCTCATCGGCTTCCATCGTGAAGTAGCAGTTGCGGCGGACGTAGTCGCCCGGAGCCATGCTGAGCGGGATCTCGAGGTGGCGATCCTGGACCTCGCGGGCCCACTCCCAGTCGTCGTCCATACGGTGCATCCAGTACAGCGGCCATTCGGCGCTGCATTCGAAGAAGGCCACTTTCAGCCTAGGAAAGCGCTCGAACACGCCGCCGCAAACGAGCGCTACCAGCGCCTGGGTGCAGTTCGTGGGCCGGCCCAGGACGTGCATTGGGAAGAAGCTGCTGAACCGCTCGGTGATGAAGCCCATGTGGCCGTTGGGATGGCAGAACAGCGGCACGTCCAGCTCCTGGGCGGCCTCATAGAACGGGAAGAACGATGGGTGGTCCAGGTTACGCACTCCGTGGTAGCACACCAGGTGGGCGGCCTTGAAGCCCAGATCGGTCACGGTGCGGCGCAGCTCGTCGGCCATCTTCTCGGGGCAGCCGGCGGGCATGATACCCACCGGATACAGCTGGTCCTCATGGCCGTTCACCAGGTTCCGCACCCAGTTGTTGTAGGCCCGCGCCAGCTGATAGCCCAGCTCACCTTCGACCATAGCCGGGGTGGAGATGCCTGTAGGGAAGATGAACTGCTTGTTCACGCCCTCGACGGCATTGCCTTTGAGGCGGAACTCCATGTCCCAGCCGGCCCGTTGGCGGCGGGCGATCTCGCCGCCGCGCCAGTTCGCTTTGGGATCGTACATGTAGGTGTGGTCGTAGGTCTTGGGCGACTTGGCGCCATGGTCGCGGCCCCTCCAGGGGAGCTCGAAAACCCGCTCGTGGGGCTCGCCATCTTTCAGGCGCACGGGGGTCTGGCCGGCGAACTGTCCGTCCAGCTTGTACACCTCGTCGAGGAAGTACTCCTCCCGTAGATGGGAATCCAGATCGATGATCATCGCGGGCTCCTAGTCAGAAGGTGGCGGGAGCTCTTGATACAGCACTTG
>DATGVV010000125.1:0-20143 GCA_035299885.1 Chloroflexota bacterium
GCGGAGCAGCTCCTCTTGCAGCACCTCTCGAGT
Source organism: Chloroflexota bacterium (assembly GCA_035299885.1). Lineage (GTDB taxonomy): Bacteria > Chloroflexota > JAJPGV01 > JAJPGV01 > JAJPGV01 > DATGVV01. Next base: position 34 of record DATGVV010000125.1, read on the forward strand.
CTGGGCGTCAAGAGCCGCGAAGGGCTCGTCCATCAGCAGAATGGAGGGGTTGAGAGCCATGGCTCGCACCAGGCCCACGCGCTGCTGCATGCCGCCCGACAGCTGGTAGGGGTAGTGCCGCTGGAAGCCCTGCAGCCCCACCAGTTCCAGGTAGTGGCCGACGCGTTCCTCGATTAACGCCCGGGGCGCCCCCGACATGGCCAGGCCGAACGAGGCGTTCTCGTATACCGTTTTCCAGGGCAGCAGGCCAAAGTGCTGGAACACCATGGCCACGCCCTCTGGCGGATCGTCCACGGGTTTGCCCTGTACCAGCAGGCTGCCGCTGCTGAGGCTGGTGAGCCCGGCGATGCAGCGCAGCAGCGTCGTCTTGCCGCAGCCGCTGGGGCCGACCACGCACAGGACCTCGTCCTTGGTGACTGACAGGTGCAGCTGGCGGAAGGCGACGATGGTGCCCTCGAGGAACACTTTGGTGGCGTTCTGGATGGCGATGCTGGCGTCCATCGTAGTTAGGCTACGCGTGGCCGAGCAGCGGCGTCAAGGGAAAATGCGACGTTGTAGCCGCTTGCCAACTGTAGGACAATGTTGACCATGTTTAAGCCAGCCAAACTACTTTCGACCACCCTGGGCCTGGTAGGCATCCTGCTGCTTTCGGCCTGCGGCGGAGGCGCCGCGCCAGCCAGCAGCGCGCCGGCCAGCGCAGCCAAACCGGCGGCATCCGCTGCCGCGGCAAGCGCAGCCGCTTCAGCCAAGCCCGCGGCCTCCGCATCGGCCAAACCAGCGGCATCGGGATCGGCCAGCGCCAAGCCGGCTGCTTCTGGCGCCGCCGCCGCCAAGCCGGCGGGCAGCTTTGGGCCGGTGTTCTCCGCGGCGGCCAAGCCGTCCGACAAGCTCAAGCTGGTGTACGGCAACCCTGTTACGCCGCCTAACCTGGTCCACATGGCAGCGTACATCGCCAAGGATATGGGCTTCTTCGACGAGGTCGGACTGGACGTCGAATTCAAGAGCTTCGAGGGCGGCGTCGATGCGCTGCGAGGCGGTCTGTCGGGCGGCCTGGACGTCGTAGGCACCAGCTCCGACCCGCTGTTTGCCGCCGTCCAACAGGGAGCCCCGGTGAAGGCCATCGGCACCTATGCGCCCAAGCTCAGCGTGTCGATGGTCGGCCAGTCCACCATCAAGACGCCCGCCGATCTGAAAGGCAAGAAGATTGGGACGCCAGGCGGCATCGGCGGCTTCACAGAGGTGATGGCCCGACTGGTGCTGCAAAAGGCCAACCTGACGCCCCCGGACGTGCAGTACGTCAACGTCACCACCGCCGGCCGCGTCCCGGCGCTCGTCAACAAGCAGATCGACGCTACCGTGATGCACGTCGACCAGTACCTGACCGCAACCAGCCAGGTTCCCGACCTGGTGGACGTCGCCAACCTGTGGGAAATCGCACCCGACTGGTGGTATTCGGCGTTCGCGACGACCGAGGACAACATGAAGAACAAGCGCGAGGCGCTGACGCGCTTCATGACTGCCGTGGTCAAAGCTCAGCGAACGATGTACATCGACCCGGCCAACACCAAGAAGTGGGCCGCCGAGGAAACCAAGGCCAAGCCAGACGTTATCGACAAGGCCTACGACCAGCTGGCCACGGGCGGCATCTGGGCGGTGAATGACGGCATGCCGGAGAAGCTCATCAACTACACGATCGACAAGGAGGTCGACGTAAACGTGTTGAAGGCGCAGAACAAGCCGACCTATGCTCAGGTAACTGACAAATCCATCGTGGACGAGGCCATCAAGCGCAACGGCGGCGTTTGGAGCGGCGATCCACGCTGGTATTGACGAAGTCGTTAGTCGTTAGTCGTTAGCTGGACGTTGTCTATGAACGAGGCCAAGATGCGCCTAGAACGGTGCACGCGCGCGTTTTCCGCGGGCGCGGTGGTGGCCTTCCAGGAGCTGGACCTGGAAGTGCCCGTCAACCGCACGCTGTGCATCGTTGGGCCATCCGGCTGCGGTAAGACGACGCTGCTGCGCTGTCTGGCCGGGCTTCTGCATCCCACCAGAGGCCGTGTCCTGCTGGATGGCGAGCCCGTGACCGAGCCAAGCCCGCAAGTGGCCATGGTCTTCCAGCACTTTGGACTCTTTCCTTGGAAAACCGTGCGTGACAACGTCGTCTATGGCCTGAAGTTGAAAGGCGTTCCCCGCTCCGAATGGGATGCGCGGGTACGGCCCTACCTCGAGCTGGTGGGACTGACGGGCTTTGAGCGCATGTACCCTTACCAGCTCTCTGGCGGCATGCAGCAGCGTGCCGGCCTGGTGCGAGCGCTAGCGCTGAACCCGGAGGTGCTGCTGATGGATGAGCCATTCGGAGCCCTGGACGCGCAGACGCGCGAGCTGCTGCAGGAGGAGCTGTTGCGCATCCTGGAAACAGAGCGCAAGACGATGGTGTTCATCACCCACTCGATCGACGAAGCCATCGTGCTGGGGGACCAGATCGCCGTTCTGACCGCCCGGCCAGGAAGGGTGCGGGAGCTGATCGAGGTCGGCCTGTCCAGCTCGCGCACGGCCGAGGACGTGCGCGGCAGCCAGCGCTACAACGAGCTGCGGCAGCACATCTGGGAGGAGCTGCGGCCGCAAGCCGCGGCGGCCGTGGCATGAGCGTGATCAGGGCGGAGGCCGAAGAAGGCCGCCTCGCGGCGGCGACACCCTCACCTAGCCTGTCCCGCAAGCGGGAGAGGAACTTGAACGTCGCCCACGCTCAGCGCCGGCGGGAAACCGCGACGATGTGGGCGGCGCGGCTGGGCTCGCTGGCCGGCCTCCTCGTCATCTGGGAGATCTTTGGGCGACGTGTGAACCGGGCCGTGTTCGCGCCGCCCTCTCGGGTGGTCGAAGCCGGCATGCAGATGGTCCAGTCGGGCGAACTGTGGCGCTATCTCCAGGGCAGTCTCCTGACCCTCATCTATGGGCTGCTGGTCTCGATCGCCATCGGCATCCCGCTGGGCATCCTGATGGCCCGCAGCAAGGTGGCGGGCTACGCGCTGGAGTGGTACATCGCCGCGTTCAATTCGACGCCGATGGTGGCGCTGGTGCCGCTGATTACGCTCGTGTTTGGCTTCGACATCACGGCCAAGGTCATCGTGGTTGTCGTCTCAGCCTTGTTCGCGATCGTGATCAACACCGAGCAGGGCGTACGCAACGTCGACCAGCGTCTGCTGGAGGTAGCGCAGTCGTTCCGATCGACCGAGCGGGCGCTGTGGGGCGACGTCATCCTGCCCTCGGCTCTGCCCTACATTGCCGCGGGCATGCGCCTAGCCGTTGGGCGCGCGCTGGTGGGCATGGTGGTGGCCGAGTTCTTCACTGCCGTCAGCGGGGTCGGCTACCTGATCGTGCGCTACAGCAACTCCTTCGAGCCGGACCACATGCTGGTGCCAATCGTGGTGGTGATGGGCTTGGGCATCGCGCTGACCGCCATTACCAGCAACACTGAGCGGCGCGTGGCGCCCTGGAACCGCCAGCGGGAGGATTGACCCTCACCCTAGCCCTCTCCCACCGGGAGAGCGAATTGGCGAGTCGTACTTAATTCCCATGCCGGTGTTGAACAGCACGACCTCTTCCGTGCCTTCCAGGTAGCCGCTGGCGCGCAGCTTCTCGAGCGCGGCCCAGGTAGCGGCGCCCTCCGGAGCTGGGTAGATGCCCATCGCCGCGCCCATGTCGCGCTGAGCCTGCTGGATGTTGCCGTCGCTCACGGCCACAGCGGTCCCGCCGCTGTCGCGCACGGCTTTGAGGATCAGATAGTCGCCGATGGCTACTGGCACGCGGATGCCGGCAGCGATGGTATGGGCGTCCTGCCAGGGCTCGGCATGCTCGGCGCCCTGCTCGAAGGCGCGCACCAGTGGCGCGCAGCCCTCGGCCTGCACGATGACCATGCGCGGCCTCTTGGGTCCTATCCAGCCGAGCTCGTGCAGCTCCTCGAAGGCTTTCCACATGCCCACGATGCCGGTCCCGCCGCCGGCCGGATAGACGATCACGCCGGGCAGGCAGGCGTCGCCCCAGCCACCCTGCTCGGCCAGCTCGATGCCCATCGTCTTCTTGCCCTCGGCGCGGTACGGCTCTTTGAGGGTGGACACGTCGAACCAGCCGTGCTTCTCCGCCTGCTCTTTGATCAGCCGGCCGGCGTCGTTGATCAGGCCATCGACCAGCGTGACCTCGGCGCCGTAGATGGTGCTCTCCGCCCAATTGATGGCGGGCACGTCGCGCGGCATGGCCACGTGGGCCTCCAGTCCGGCAGCCGCGGCATAGGCCGTTGCCGCCGAGGCCGCATTGCCCGCGCTGGGCAGGGCGATGGCCTGAAGGCCCAGCTCCTTTGCGCGCGACACCGCGGCAGCCAGCCCGCGTGCCTTGAAGCTGGCGGTGGGGTTCTGACCCTCGTCCTTGACGCGGACCGCGCCGCGCTCGAAGCCGAGCCGTTTGGCGACCTCCCGGCGGGCAGACAGGATCGGTGTGGCGCCCTCGCCCAGGCTGACCAGGTTGGCCTCATCGCGGACTGGCAGCAGCTCCCAATAACGCCACATGTCCCAGCGGCGGCCGGCGAGGTCAGCCGGCTTGACGGCGGCCCGAACGGCGGCCAGGTCGTAGCGGGCGAACAGCACCAGCCCGCACTTGGCGCACACTGTTTGGGGCTGGTCCGCATCGCAGCGAGCGCCGCACGCGGAGCATTCGAGATGACTCAGGTAGCTGCGCCAGGTCACTACTAACCAGCATCGCATATGCTGATAGGCAACCAATGAGAGTTGTTGACCTTACCCAGCCGTGGGGCGATCGGATGCCAACCTGGCCGCAGTTCGACTCGATCAAGGTGACCGACATCACCACCCATCACCGCGACCGCAAGAGCACCCTGCTCGTGGAAACGAACATGCACACCGGCACGCACCTCGATGCCCCCATCCATTACGCCGAGCGCGGCCGCGATCTGAGCCAGATACCCATCCAGGACCTCATCGGCACTGGGCTGGTGATCGACCTGCGGTCCATCACCAAGCCCTGGAGCTACTACTCGCTGGACGACGTGCTGAAGTGCGTGCCCAAGGGCGAGCAAATCCGCGAGGGCGACATCGTCGTCCTGTACACCGGCTGGGAGCAGTACAACTGGACCAAGCCGACGCGTGACGACGTCATGTACTTCGACCGCCACCCCGGCCCGAAGCCCGAGGTCATCGACTACTTGATCCACGACCGCAAGATCAAGATGCTGGGCGGCGACCTGGCCTCCATGGACCATTCGATGTACGTCCGCATCCGCTGGATGCGCCCCGACCTGGTCAAGGAATTCGAGCAGATGTACGGCGCGTCAGTCGAAGAGCTGGTGCCGGAAAAGGACTTTGAGTACGTCCACTACACCACTGCGCGCAACAACGTGTGCTTGGTGGAGAACCTGGGTGGCGAGATTGCCGAGGTGGCTGGCAAGCGCTGCGTCATAGGCGCCTTTCCCTGGCGCTGGATTGGTGGGGAAGCCTGCATCTCCCGCGTGGTGGCCTTCCTGGACATGGACAAGCCCGGGGTCGAAGGCGCCGAGCGGCCGGGCGCGCAGCCCCGCCAGTGGGACGCCGGCACCACGCCGGCGCGCATCATGGCCGACGGGCAGGGGAAGGTCAGCTACTAAGCCCACTGGTTGACAGCCCGCTCTGCTGTCCCTCATGCTGGCGCTGGTGCCGAACAATCTCCCGCTGGAGAAAACGCGCTTCGTCGGGCGGAAGCAGCTGCTGGCGTCTTTGCGCGAGCTGGCGCGACGTCCGGAGGTGCGGCTGATCACGCTCACGGGCCCCGGCGGCAGCGGCAAGACGCGCCTGGCGCTGCGCGCCGCGGGCGAGCTGCTGGACGATTTTTCGTCCGGCGTGTTCTTCGTCGCATTGGCGGCGGTGACCGATCCCGAGGTCGTCATCCCGACCATCGCGCGAACCCTGGGGCTCAAGGAGACTGCTGGGCAGACGGCGTTTGACGCCCTGCGGGCGCACGTCGCGGAGCAGCCATTCCTGCTGGTGCTCGATAACCTGGAGCAGGTGCTGGGCGCAGCGGCAGCCATCGGCGAGCTGCTGGCGGCTTGCCCGGGGCTGAAGGTGCTGGTCACCAGCCGGGCCGTGCTCCATCTCACCGGAGAGCAGGAGCTGCCGGTGCCGCCTCTGGCCGTGCCCGATCCGCGCAAACCGCTCACGGTTGAGGATCTGGCGGCTAACGAGGCCGCCCTGCTGTTCGTGGAGCGCGCCCGCGCGGCGCGTCCCGAGTTCGCGCTGGCGACTGACAACGCCGCGGCGATTGCCGAGGTGTGCCGGCGGGTCGATGGTTTGCCGCTGGCGCTGGAGCTGGCGGCAGCCCGATTGAGGGCGCTGCCATTGCCGGCGCTGCTCCAGCGACTTGAGCATCAGCTGCCTATCCTGACCGGCGGGCCGCGGGATGCGCCGGCCCGCCAGCAGACGTTGCGCGACACCATCCTATGGAGCTACGACCTCCTGGCGCCCGCCGAGCAGGCACTGTTTCAACGCTTAGCCGTCTTTCGGGGCTGCACGCTCGATGCGGTCGAGGACGTCTGCTGTGCCGCGCTCCAGGGGCCGGGTACGTCGAGCGTGGCCGTCCCGGCGCTTTCACTCGAAGCGCTGGATGGCGTTACCTCCCTGGTCGAGAAGAGCCTCCTGCGTCGCGAAGAGACGGAAGACGGCCAGCCCTGGTACGTGATGCTCGAAACCGTGCGCGAGTTCGCACTGGAGCGACTGGCAGCCAGCGGCGAGGAGCCCGCGTTGTGGCGCCGCCATGCGCTTTACTACCTGCGGCTGGTGGAGGCCGCCGACGAGGCGATGCACGGCCCAGGCCAGATCAAGCTGCTGAACCGGCTCGAGCGCGAGCACGACAACTGCCGCGAAGCGCTGCGCTGGTGTGCCGCCCAGGGCTACGCGGAGCCGGCGCTGCGCACGGCCGTGGCGCTGTGGTGGTTCTGGGTCGTCCGGGGCTACGCCAGCGAAGGCCGCGAATGGCTGACGAGCTTGCTGCAGCGCTTCAAAGCACATGGCGCGGTCGGAGCACGATCGCAGCTGCGGGTCCGAGCGCTGGAGGCCGCCGGCCACCTGGCATCTTTCCAAGGCGACCTGCCCGCGGCTCGCGCGTTCCATCAGCAGAACTTACCCGTGGTCGAGGAGCAGGGGGACGCCAGCGGACTGTACCGGACCCTGCAGAACCTGGGCTTCGTGGCCTCACAGCAGGAAGACTGGCAGGCGGCTCGCGACTACTTGGAGCGCTGCTTGGCAGTGGCGCGCGAGGGCGGCGATTCAAATGAGATCGGCAACGCGCTGCACAATCTGGCCAACCTAGCCCAGGAGTTGGGAGACCACGACCTAGCGCGATCTCTTCTTGAGGAAAGCCTGCCGCTGTTCGAGCAAACTGGCCTGGCCCGGTCGCAAGCGATTGTCCACCTGTCCCTCAGCCTTGTGGCGCTCAACCAGGGCGACTACCAGCGCGCGCACGTCGAAGCCGAGCTGGCTATCGAGCTGCACGAAGAAGCCGGCGACCGCCGGCAAAGCGCCAACGCGCGAGCTAACCTCGCCAGCGTCGCAATTGCCGAAGGCGATTTCGCCACCGCTGAACGGAACCTGTGCGACAGCTTGCGTATGCTGCGCGAGGTGGCCGATCCGGTGGCCACAGCCGGGGTGTTGGAGCGTTTCGCGGTGCTGCTGGCCGCGCAGGGGCTGGCCGAGCGCGCCCTGCGCCTGGCCGGAGCTGCTGCCAGCCTGCGTCAGGCCAACGGCGCTCAGCTGACCCGGGTCAGCCAAACAAAACTGGAGGCCGAGCTGGAGCCCGCTCGGAACGCGCTCGGGCTTGCCACCGCCGCCACCATCCACGATGCAGGCCGCGCGTTGACGGCAGCCGAAGCAATTGGGGAGGCGCTGGCGGAGGGAACCTCTTCGCCCGCGCCCCAAGTACCCTCACCTGCCCTCTCCCAGTCCTACGCGGACGGCGAAAGCGGTGGGAGAGGAACTGACATGCTCACGCCGCGTGAGCGGGAAATCGCGTGCCTGGTGGCTCAGGGGTCCACCAACCGGCAGATTGCCGACGCGCTCGTCATCACGGAGGGCACGGCGGCCAACCACGTGCTGCACATTCTCAATAAGCTAGGCTTCAGCTCGCGCAGCCAGATTGCTGCGTGGGCCGTTCAAGAGGGCCTGCTGACGCCCAGCAGGCGTGGTTGAGGAGACGAACATGCCGCGCTTCATGGACATCCATACCATCGAACCTGGCACCTCGCCGGACGACGTCTACGACGCGCACCGCCGCGACCTCGCGATCCAGTCCAAACACGGGGTCCGCTACCTCAAGTACTGGTACGACCCCGCCACCGGCAAGGTGTTCTGCCTGTCGGACGCGCCCAACATGGAGGCTGCCCTGGCCGTCCACCGCGACAGCCACGGCATGATGCCGGACGACATCTTCGAAGTCCAGGAATTTCAGTAAATGTGCAGTTCTGCATAGACGATCTGTGCAGTTCTGGGGATGCCACCCCAATACCTGAGGCGTAGTCTCAGCAGCAACTCAAACCACAGGAGGCATCCCGATGGCGATTGCAACACCACCCCCAACGACGGTCCTGACAGACGAGCTGATCGAAGCTTGCGGCGAGCGGGCCGCGACGTACGACCGGGAGAACCGGTTCTTCAGCGAGGACTTCGAAGATCTCCGCCGCGCCGGCTATCTGCTGATCGGCGTGCCCAAGGAGCTCGGCGGCCAGGGCATGAACCTGGCCCAGGTGTGCCAGCAGCAGCGGCGGCTGGCCTATCGCGCGCCTGCCACGGCGCTGGCCACCAACATGCACATCTACTGGACCGGCGTCGCGTCCGATCTGCTTCGCGCCGGCGACACGTCCTGCAAGTGGATCCTCGAGGAGGCAGCTAAGGGCGAGGTCTTCGCGGCCGGGCACGGCGAGGGCGGCAACGACTTCCCGGTGCTCATGTCCACCGCCAAAGCCGAGCGCGGCGAGGGTGGCTACTACTTGACCGCGCACAAGATCTTCGGCAGCCTGGCGCCGGTCTGGACGCGTCTCGGACTGCACGCCATGGACGCTTCGGATCCCGCCAACCCGAAAATCGTGCACGCCTTCATGCCGCGCGACACCAAGGGCTATCACATCAAAGAGACCTGGGACGTGCTCGGCATGCGCGCGACACGCTCGGACGACACCATCCTGGAACGCGCCTTTGTGCCCGACAAGTACATCCCGCGGGTGGTGCCGGCCGGGCTGGCGGGCGCCGACCTATTCGTGCTGGGCATCTTTGCCTGGGCCGAGCCGACCTTCGCCAACATCTATGTGGGACTTGCCGAGCGTGCGCGTGACCTGGCCGTGGCCGGCCTGAAGAAGCGGACCTCGGTGGCCATGGGCGGTCGCGCCCTGGCCTACCATCCCATGCACCAGTACGCCATGGCCGAGATGACCATCACGCTCGAGGGCATGGCTGCGCACGTGGAGCGCGTGGCGGAGGACTGGTCGAACGGCGTCGACTACGGCCATGGCTGGGCGTCCAAACTGGTGTCCGCCAAGTACCATTGCGTGGAAGGCGCCAAGAAGGTTGTGGATATCGCCATGGACGTGTCCGGCGGCACAGGAATGTTCAAGAGCAACGAGTTGGAACGCCTGTATCGCGACGTCCGCTGCGGCGGTTTCCACCCGGCCAACAGCAGCCTGGTCCACGAGCTGGTGGGCAAGACCACCCTGGGCGTGCTGGGCGAAGAGGGTCCGCGCTGGGGCTAAGCGGCGCCCATTTCAGAGGAGCAACGCTATGACCCCGACCACGGCAAACCCCGGCGATCTTTACGTCCGGGCCATGGCCTCCACTCAGCGCTATATGGACGGCGTTGGCGATGACCAGTGGCACGCGCCTACACCCTGCTCAGAGTGGGACGTCGCGCAGATCGCCAACCATCTCATCGGTGAAAACCTGTGGGCCGCCGAGCTGCTTCGCGGCAAGACCATCGAGCAGGTCGGCAACCGGCTGGACGGAGACCTGACAGGCAACCAGCCGGCTCGGGCCTATCGAGACTCGGTGGCCGCGGCCAGTGCAGCCGCGACTGCGTCAGGCTCCATGGAGGTCATCTGCCACCTATCGTTTGGCGATTTCTCTGGCGCTGATTACTGCAGCCAGCTGTTCATGGACCTGCTGATCCATGGCTGGGACGTAGCCAAGGCCACCGGCCAGGACACCAAGCTCGATCCACGACTGGTTGGTGCTTGCTTACCCATTGCCCAACAGCTGACTAGCCAGTGGCGCAGCGCCGGTGTGTTTGGCGAAGACCTGCCCGTGGCTGCCGATGCCGACGCCCAAACGAAGCTCCTAGCGCTGTTTGGCCGCGGGGCCTGAAACCAGCGCTTCACAAATCCAGCAACAAGAAAGGAAAGACCATGTACGTTCAAATCATCGACGGCCAGCTGAAAAGCGAGGACGGGTGGCGGACCGTCCGAGAGATGGAGGAGACCTGGGGGCGCGACGAGGCCAAGCGGGCCCCAGGCTACATCAGCGGACAGTGGCTAAAGGATCGCAAGGACCCACGGCACGTCGTGGCAGTGATCCAATTTGAGTCCGCCGAAAAGGCTCAGGAGAACTCCAACCGGCCTGAGACCAACCAGTTCTACCAGCGCATGCTCACGCTTCTCGAGGCGCCGCCGAAGTTCCTGGACTGCGACGCCATCGAATAAAGCAGAAACCACCTCCATGTGCCGGATAATCACTGGCACATGGAGGTGGACTTTTAATGGCAGTCGCCGCGCCTGAGCAGATTCCCCAACAGATGCGGGCGGTCGTGCTCACGGCACCGCACGCGCACGAGATCCGCGATATCCCCACGCCGCATCCGGGGCCGCTGGAGGTGCTCTGCAAAGTCGATTCGGTGGCCATTTGCGGCACCGATCTGCACATCTACGAGGGCAAGTTCCCTGGCCGCTGGCCGAAGGGCTATCCCTTCACCCCCGGCCACGAATGGTCCGGCGTGGTGGTGGAGGTCGGCCAGCAGGCGGCGGAAATGGGCTGGAAGGTGGGCGAGCGCGTGGCCGGCACCTCGCACGCCGGCTGCGGCTACTGCCGGATGTGCATGATCGGCCGCTACAACCTGTGCGAGAACTACGGCAAGGAGCCGCTGCACCACCAGTACGGCCACTACAGCCAGGGCGCGGACGCCCAATACGTCGTCCATTCCATCAAGAGCGTGTTCAAGCTGCCGCCGGAGCTGGATTTGCCCTACGGCTCCATGATCGACACCGCCTCGATCGCCCTGCACTCAGCCAAGCGGCCCGGCATCCGGCCAGGCGACGTCGTAGTGGTGGTCGGCTCGGGGCCCATGGGCTTCCTGACAGCCGACTGCGCCCACGCGCTGGGCGCCGGCCGGGTGATCATGACCGGTGGCGGCGAACGGCTGCGCAAAGCCGAGCAAATGGGTTTCGAGGTGGTCGATTACCACAAGGAAGACGTGGTCGAGGCGATCAAGGCCCGGACCGACGGTAAGGGTGCGCACGTGGCGATCGACACCGGCGGCACGACGGAATCGGTGCTGCAGGCAGTCAACGTGCTGCGAAAGGGCGGCCGCGCGTCGTTCACGGGTATCCCGGATACGCCCGTCTCGCTGCCAATGCAGAAGATCGTGTTGGAAGAGATTGACCTCTACGGCGTGCGGGCCAACCCGAATACCATGGAGGAGGTTATCCCTCTCATCGTCAGCGGCCGCGTCCGCGTCAAGGAGCTCATGACCCACTCCTTTCCGCTCGAGGCTTATGGCGACGCCCTCCACACCTTCGCCGACCGCATCGACGGCGCGCTGAAAGTCATCATCAAGCCCAACGCATGAGGTGAGGGCACCCTGCTAGCGGTCGTTTTTCCCGAGCCGAACAGGTTCGAGCTGCGCGAGGTGCCGCGTCCCGAGGCCGGCCCCGGACAGGCCCTGCTCAAGGTTATGTCAACCACTATCTGTGCCACCGATCAGAAGGTGCTGGCCGGCCAGTTCGCCGGTGTGAAGTATCCGCACACACCAGGGCACGAGTTCTCGGGTGAGGTGGTGACGGTAGGCTCGGACGTAGACGAGTACGCGCCGGGCGACCGCGTGGGCGTGGAGGTACACGTCGGCTGCGGGCGCTGCGCGCGCTGTCTGGAGGGCCTGTACCAGCTGTGCGAGAACTACGGCCATCCCGAGAAGGGCCACGCCCACATCGGCTTCACGGTTCCGGGCGGGCTGGCCGAGTACGCGGCCGTTCCGCTCAAGGCGCTGCATCGGCTGCCGGACCAACTGAGCTGGGACGAAGGCGCCTTCACGGACAACATCGGCATCGCGCTGTACGCCGTCGAGCGCGGGCGGCTGCAGGCGGGCGAAAGTGTCGTCGTCATCGGGCCGGGCGCGTTCGGGGCGCTGGCCGTGCAGGTGGCGAGAGCCATGGGCGCTGGGCGCATCGTGCTGCTGGGCACGCGGCCCGAGCGGCTGGAGCGCATGCAAGGGTGCGGCGCGGACGAACTGGTGGCCGGCACAGGCGATGAGGCGATCGACAAGGTGAAGGCAGCGCTGGGCGGCCGCGGCGCAGACGTGGTGATCGAGTTCGCGGGCAGCGCCGAGGCGGCTCGCCAGGCCATCCTGCTGGCCCGCCGTGGCGGCCGCGTGGTGCTGGCCGGCTCAACGGGCGTGGGACGCGAGCTGAGCGGTGTAGACCTGAGCGCCATCGTCCGCGGGCACCTGGACATTTGCGGCTCGTTGGCCAACCCCAAGGGCATCTCCGGACGCGGCCTGGAGCTCATCGCCCGCCGCGCCGTCGACGTCAAGCCGCTGATGACGCACCACTTCAGGCTGGGCGACTTCCCCGAGGCGTGGGATACCTTCGTCGAGCGACGCGGGGGCGCCATTCGCGTAATGCTGCACCCGCACGAATAGCTGGTTTGGCTACCAGACCGCTATAGAATGTGGCTGCCGGAGCATGCGCTCATCTTTGGTTACGAGCTGCAGGCCATGCTCGACAGCGGTCGCATAAATCAAGCGATCGACGGGATCGTTGCGGAAGGATGCCGGCAATAAGGCAGCTGCGGCAGCGATAGCGGGAGTAATACCGAGCGTTCGAACCCGGGAGGAAAGCTCTTCGAGCCAGGCCGGAATCGGCATCGTGATGGTAATGCGCTGCCTCCGGACAAGCCAGGCCAGCTCATACCACGAAATACCCGCCACCACCAACTCGTCCGCTTCCGAGAGTGCCTGAACGGCCGCTCGACTCAACATGTCGGGGTTCGTGGACCACCAATGAATCACATGCGTGTCGAGCAGTGCCGTCACTCATTCATTTCCCATTCAATGTCGGCACTAAGCAAATCGTCATTGGGGTCGGTGGTCCATGCTCTGCCCGCAAACAGCCCCTTCAGGGCATTCGGGCCGCGTCCGGGCACGAGGCGGGCCACGGTTCGGCCATGCTTCGTGATTTCCACCTCCTCGCCTAATGCCACCTCGTCCAGAAGGGCGAGCAGCTTGGCTTTGGCCTCTCTGGCGGTCACAACCCTCGACATATGACCAGCATAGTGGTCATCCAGGATTCGGATTCGAAGGGGGCTACCATTGCCGCATGGCTGTTTCAACTGAACGGCAGGCGAACTCGAAGCTGAGCGACGCTCAGCTCAAGGAGGCGCTGCGGCTGATGCTGACCATCCGCCATTTCGACGAGCAGGCCATGGCGCTGTACCGCGCCGGCGAGATGCGCGGGACTACGCACCCGTACATCGGCATGGAGGCGGTCGGCGTGGGGGTAATGATGGCGCTGCAGCCGACAGATTGGGTGACCAGCACCCATCGCGGGCACGGCCACACCATCGCCAAAGGCGGTGACCTCAAGAAGATGATGGCCGAGCTGCTCGGCCGGGCCACCGGCTACTGCGGCGGCAAGGGCGGAAGCATGCACATCGCCGACATGGACAAGCACATGCTGGGCGCCAACGGCATCGTGGGCGGCGGCATGGGCCTGGCCACCGGCGCCGGGCTGACGTGCAAGCTCCAGAACACGGGTGCCGTGGCGGTCTGCTTCTTCGGCGATGGCGCGCTGAACCAGGGCATCCTGCACGAGGCCACCAATCTGGCGGCCATCTGGCAGCTGCCAGTGGTCTACGTGTGCGAGAACAATCAGTACGCCATGTCCGCGCGCGCCGATTGGACGGTGGCCGGCGGCAAGGCCTCGGCGCGGGCGGCCGGCTACGGCATCCCCGGCCAGGACGTGGATGGGATGGACTTCTTCGCGGTCCACGCGGCGGCCTTGGATCTGGTCGAGCGGGCACGCCACGGCGAGGGGCCGTCCTACCTGATCTGCCTGACCTACCGCTACCACGGCCATCATGCCGGCGACCCGCTGAACTATCGCGAGAAGGAAGAGGTCGATCGCTGGCGCGAGCGCGATCCGGTGGAAAAGATGAAGAAGACGCTGTTGGAGTGGGGCACCTTGGCGGCGGCCGACATCGAAGCCATGCAGCAGCGCATCGAGACCGAGGTCGAGGAAGCGGTCGAGTTTGCCAAGAGCTCGCCCGAGCCCGATGTGGACCAATTGATGACGGACATCTATGCGTAGCCGCAGGGCGGCTACGCCGGGTCTAGCGGCTAGGGTTTAGGGTCTAGTTCATGGCGATTACGTCACCAGCCCCCAAACCCCAGACCCCAAACCCCGCGAGCGAACGCGAGCTGACCTACGCGCAGGCGCTGAACGAGGCGCTGTTCGAAGAGATGTGCCGCGATCCGGCCGTGTTCGTGATGGGCGAGGACGTAGCCATCTGGGGCGGCGGCGGCATCTTTGGCGTGACCAAGGGCCTGGTGGAGGAGTTTGGGCCCGAACGAGTGCGTGACACGCCCATTTCTGAGGAGGCGATCGTGGCGCTGGCGGTGGGCGCGGCGGCCACGGGCAGCCGGCCGGTGGCCGAGATCATGTACGTTGATTTCATGGGCCTGGCCATGGAGCCGATTACCAACCAAGCGGCCAAGCTGCGCTACATGTTCGGCGGCAAAGCCAAGGTGCCCATGGTAGTCCGCGCTCAGGAAGGCGCCGGCCGCGGCAACGCTGCCCAGCACAGCCAGAGCCTGGAGGCCTGGTTCTGCCACATTCCGGGCCTCAAGGTGGTCACGCCCAGCACGCCGGCCGACGCCAAGGGTCTCCTCAAGACCTCCATTCGCGACGACAACCCGGTCATTTTCCTCGAGCACAAGGCCCTGTACTTCACGAAAGGCCACGTGCCCGAAGGTGAGCACCTGGTGCCGCTCGGGTCCGCTGATGTCAAGCGCCCCGGCCAGCACGTGACCTTCGTGGGCATCCACACCATGGTCCACAAGGCGTTGCAGGCAGCCGAAACGCTGGCGACGGAAGGCATCGAGCTGGAGGTCATCGACCCACGCACCCTGGTGCCGCTGGACGAGGAGACCATCGTCGAGTCCGTGAAGAAGACCGGCCGGCTGATCGTCGGCCATGAGGCGTACACCCGCTCCGGCTATGGCGCCGAGATCATCACCCGCGTCATAGAGTCGGCCTTCGATTACCTCGATGCGCCGCCGGTGCGCGTGTGCGCCAAGAACGTGCCGGTGCCGTACGCCGCATCGCTTGAGACGGCGGCGCTTCCGCAAGCGGAGGATGTCGCCGATGCCGCGCGTAAACTAGTCGGCAATCGAATCTGAAGGAGGCTCGAGATGCCGCCAGTCGCCACAACTCAGAAGTCGACCAAACCGCCGGTGTTGAAGATCGATTTCCTGTCCCACGGCACCCTTGAAGTTGTCGATCTGCAGGCGTCACGCCGCTTTTACGAGGAAGTGCTGGGGTTGGAGTGCATCCAGAACTCGCCGGTGTCGCTGATGCTGCGGCTGGGGGGCGATCATATCTACGTCGCTGTTCAAACCGGCAAGAAGAACGGCATGGGCTTGATGAACCACAACGGCCTGGACGTCGCTTCCGAAGCGGAGGTCGACCGCGCCTATGAGCTGCTGAAGCGAGTCACGGGTGAGTACGGCATCGGCAAGATCCAGCCGCCCCATAAGCAGCACGGCGCCTATTCGTTCTATTTCCAGGATCCTGACAACAACTGGTGGGAGATTCTGTCCAATCCACCACGCGGTTACGCACCTTGGTTCGAACGAACAGGCGCTGATCTGACAGGCCTCTCGGGCGAGGACCTCAGAAAACAAAGGCACACTTCCGGCTTCGGCGACTAGTGCCAACCCCGATCATCATGCCCATGCTTGGGCTGACGATGGAAGAGGGCGCCGTGGCGGAGTGGCTCAAGCAGGAGGGCGACGAGGTCAAGAAGGATGAGCCGCTGTTCACGGTCGAAATGGACAAGGGCATCGTAGAGGTGCCGGCGCCCGCCTCAGGCATCTTGCGCCGGGTGCTCGTGCCAGTCGGCCAGACGGTAGCCGTCAAGACGACGATTGCGGAGATTGCCGCGCCTGGGGAGGCGGAAGCCCCATCACCTCCCTCTCCCGCCGCGGCGGGAGAGGGGACTGGCCGAATCTTCGCCTCACCGCGTGCGCGGATGCGGGCGCGGGAACGGGGGGTCGCGCTGACGGACGTCACGGGCAGCGGACCAAACGGTCGCGTCGTGGAGGAGGACATCCTCGCTCTGGCGGCCGCGCCTTCCACCAAAGTCAGCGTCACACCGCTAGCCCGCCGCTTGGCGGCGGAGCACGGATTGGAGCTGACACAGCTCGAGGGGACCGGCCCCGCCGGACGTATTACGCAGGAGGACGTGCTGCGGGCGGCCTCTCCCTCCGCGGTGGGAGAGGAAGTAGCTGGAGAAGTGGTTTCGCTGTCCCGCATTCGGCGGATTACCGCCGAGCGGATGGCGGCTTCCGCGCGCAGCGTGGCTCGCGTCACCCTGCAGCTGGAGGCCGACCTCACCGAGGCCAGCAAGTTCCGGGCGCAGCTGGCGCCAGAGTTTGCTCGGTTGGGCGTGGACAAGCTGCCCTGGGACGCCATCCTGGCGAAGGCCGCGGCCCTGGCGCTAATCGAGCATCCGGCGGTCAACGCGCAATGGGTGGAGGGGCAGGGCATCCGGCGCAGCGCCGCCGCCCACGTGGGTGTCGCCGTGGCGCTGGAGCCCGAGGGGCTGGTCGTGCCGGTCCTCAAGGATGCCCACGAGCGCAGCCTGCGGCAGCTTGCGGGCGATCTCCTCGCGCTGGTCGACAAAGCCCGAGCGGCGCGGCTGAGCCTTGACGAGATGCAGGGCGGCACGTTCACCATTACCAATCTCGGCGCCTATCGCATCGACGGCTTCACGCCGATCATCAACCCGCCGGAAACGGCCATCCTTGGCGTGGGCCGCATAGCAGAGAAGCCGGCCGTGGTGGACCACCGGCTGGAGGTGCGCCAGCTCTGCACGCTGTCGCTCAGCTTCGATCACCGGGCCGTTGATGGCGTTCCGGCGGCCGCCTTCCTGAGACGGCTGGCGGAGCTGCTCGAGCGACCCTACGCGCTGCTGGAGATCTGAGCCCGCCCGAACTCAAACCGCCCGCCCGGCTGTATCGTTAAACGCATGGCGCCTGCATCGGGACGGGCCCCCCAGATTGAAGTCGCTCGACTGCTTCTGGCAGAAGACGAAGAGGACGTCCTGATCACACTGGCGGCTGTCCTGCGCCAGGAGGGCTATGACGTCACGCCGGTTCACAGCGCCTTCGAGGGCTGCCAGGCGCTGCAGACCGGCAGCTACGACGTAATCGTTACGGACATGCGCATGGAGGACGAGACGAGTGGGCTCGAGCTCGTGACCGAAGCCCACAGGCTGGATCCCCAATCCGTTGCCATTGTGCTGACCGGCTACGGCTCGTTCCCCTCAGCTGTCGAGTCGCTGCAGGCTGGCGTATTCGATTACATCACCAAGCCGTCGAACATCGAACAACTGAAGCAGGCCATCGCCCGCGGGGTCGAGCAGCGCCGGCTGAACCTGGCTCTGGTGCAGGCGGAACGGGCCGAGGCGGCTCGGCTGGCCGCCGAGCAGCACGCCCGCGAGGCCATCCTGCGCGCCGACGTCAGCGTGGCCCTAGCGGAACAAGCGAGGTTGCAAGACATTCTCAACCGCTGCGCCGATGCGCTCGTCAAGCACCTGCAGGCGGCCTACGCGAGGATCTGGGTGCTGAGGCCGGACGAAGAGTTGCTCGAGCTGGCCGGCACGGCCGGAATGTCAACGGTCAGCGGCCCGCTCACGCGAGTCACCATCCCGCTCGGCGCCTACCTGGTCGGCCGGGCGGCACTGGAGCGGCGGGCCATCTTCAGCGAGGACCTGCCAACGGATCCGCTGTTCAGCGACCGGGAATGGGCGCGGCGCGAGGGGATGAACTGCTTCGCCGGATATCCCATGGTGGTCGAAGACCGGGCCATCGGAGCGATCGCGTTGTTCGCGCAGCACATGTTCTCGCGGGAAACGATGGACGCCATGGGGCCTATTGCGGCGGCTATCGGCCAGGGCATCGAGCGCCGGCGGGCGGAGGAGGAGCGCGATCGACTGCTGGTGGCGGAGCGAGAAGCCCGCGGCCGGGCTGAAGCAGCCGAGCGTCGGCTGCAGCGCATTGTGGATGCTTTGCCCGAGGCGGTCGTGGTCGTCGATCCCGCGGGGCGTGCCCTGCTGTGGAATGGCGTGGCGATGGCGATTGCCGGCGCTTTCGACCCACCGCTGACGTTTACCGAGCTGCCTGCCTGGCACATGGAAGGGACGCCCTACGGCCCTGGCGAAAGGCCGCTGGCGCGAGCCATCCGCGAGGGGGAGACGGTGCAGGGCGAGCAGATGCTCATCGCCAACCAAACCACCGGCGAGCGCGTGCCCATCCTGGTCAACGCCGCGCCCATCTACAATGCCGAAGGCACGCTGCTAGGCGGAGTGGCCGTCTTCCAGGACATCACCACGCTGCGAGAGCTGGAGCAGCAGAAGGCCGACTTCCTGAGCGCGGCCGCGCACGATTTGAAAACGCCGCTGACGACGGTGAAAGGCCTCGTCCAGCTGCTGCAGCGACAATTGGCGAAGGCCTCCGGCATACCGGCCAGCACCACCACGACACTGGCAAACATCGATGCCGCGGCTGGCAAGATGGCGGGCCTGATCGATCAGCTGCTGGACGTCTCGCAATTAGACATGAAGCGCGACATCGATTTGATGCGAACGCGCGTCGACCTGGTAGCACTGGCCAAGCGAGTGCTCGAGGAGCAGCGGCACGGCGCCGATGGCTACGAGCTGCGGCTCAAAACCGATCTGCCATCGCTCGAGGGCGAGTGGGATCCGGAGCGCCTCGAACGGGCGCTTGCCAACCTGCTCTCGAACGCCGTGAAGTACAGTCCCTCGGGGGGCGAGGTAATCGTCGAGCTCCGCCGTGAGAAACGCGGGCGCTGCCATTGGGCGGCGGCGGCAGTGCACGACCGTGGCGTAGGCATCCCAGCGGCCGACCTGCCGCACATCTTCGACAGGTTCCAGCGCGGCGGCAACGTGCGCGGCCGGATCGCCGGCACCGGGATTGGGCTGGCCTATGTGCGCGAGATTGCGGAGCGCCACGGCGGCAGCATCGAGGTCCAGACCCAGGAGGGCCGCGGCAGCATCTTTACCCTGCGACTGCCGTTGGACTCCTAAACCAAAAAGCCGCTGACGTTCGAACGCTCGCGGGTGCTGGCGGACCGCGCACTCAGCAGCGTCATCAGCCAGTTGATGGCCGCCGCCAGGGCGAACACCAGCAGCAGCAGCGCGTACATGCGGGACATGTTCAGGTTGCGGTAGGCGTTGAACACCAGGAACCCAAGCCCGGCGCTCGCCGCCTTCGTTTCGGCCAGCAGCGAGCCGACGATGGCCACGCCAACGGCCATGCGCAGCCCCAAGATGATCCCGGGCGCCATCGATGGCAGATAGACGTGCCGCACCAGCTGCCATTCGGATAAGCGCATGACCTTGGCCAGCTTGACGTGGACCGGCTTGATGGCGAACGACGCCGCGATGGTGTTGATCACCATGGGGAAGAATGCGGAGGCGGCGGCCACGGCTACTTTTGAGTTGGGGCCGATGGTAAACACCAGGATGAACACCGGAAAAATGATGATGTACGGCACGGCGGAGAAGTACAGCATCAGCGGCTC
>DATGVV010000126.1:0-1598 GCA_035299885.1 Chloroflexota bacterium
TCGGTCAGCGCCTTGAGGTGCCGCTCTTTGACGCGATGTTCCTGGCGTTCGGCGCCAGCGGCCTGCTGGTGCATGGCGCTGCAGCAGGCGGGCGTCCGGCGGACCCCTGGTCCGGGACCTATCACTGCCGCGATGGCGCCATGGTCCTGTTGAATCTGGCTACGCCGCGATTTGTGCGGCGCTTTCTCGCGGCCACCGGCACACTCGAGACATGGACGACGCAAGGCTACCTGGAGCCCGACCGGCTGGTGCACGATAGGCAACTCTGGGGCCAGCAAAGACAGGAACTCAGCGCCCTCCTGCGCACGCGCACCGCCGAGGAGTGGGACGTGCTGGCCACCCAGGTGCTCGTGCCACTCACGCGTATTCGTACCAGCGCCGCATGGATGGCGTCGCAGCACGCGCAGGACGCTGGCATCGTCGTGCCCGTTGACGACCCGGAGTACGGCAGGATGCTGCAGCCGGGCCCGTCGGTACGTTTGAGCGGCTCGCCCAGCGCTGTCCCGGCCGCCGAGCGACCCGAGGGCATCTGCGCGACGGCAGCAACGAGCCGCCTCACCACGGCGCTGGAAGGCTTCCGGATCGTGGACACGACGCAGGTGCTGGCAGGGCCGACAGCGGCGCGGACGCTCGCCGAGTTCGGTGCCGAGGTCGTCAAGATCAACAACCCCTGGGAGGAAGGGGCGGGGTACCGCTGGCAGGTGCACCGCTACCACACGGACGTCAACCGTGGCAAGCGTACTCTCCTCATCGATCTGAAGCGCGCCGAAGGGTTGGCGATCCTGTGGCGCCTGGTGGAGAGCGCCGATGCGTTTTTACAGAACCTGCGGTTGGGCGTGGCGGAACGCCTGGGTATCGGCTATGAGCAGGTCAGAGCGCATAAGCCGGACATTGTCTACTTAGTGGTGACTAATTTTCCGCCTCCTCGCAGAGAGGGGATTGTCGTGTCGCACGTATCGTCGTATCCTGAGACACCCTGATCTCATCCAGCAGGAGGACTCACGATGCGTCTATTCCGTCACCTTCAGCATTGGCTTAGCGGTAGCGGCCCCCGGCTCCAGGTTGCCAACGTCGTCCCCAAAACCAATTCCATCCGCCAATGGACCGAGACATTTCCCTGGACCAAGTTGGTCGACGCCATTGAGCAAAGCTTTGCCCGCCGCTTTCCCAAACGCGCCAATGGGGGTCGCCACCCTGTCCCGACACGTGTCTTGCTGGCACTGGAGCTGCTCAAACACGAAGTGGGCGCGTCGGATGAAGCCATCTGCGAGCGGTTGCGCACCGACGTAGCGGTCATGTATGCCTGTGGCCTCGACGAAGTGCAACTCGATAGTCCGCAGGAGCACTTTGTCTTGCCCGAAACCCTGGCGCAGTTTCGCAGCCGTATCGACGAGGCCCTGATGGATGAGTTGGGGGCCATCCAGGCCGCTGCCGCGATGGACGAGGGCCTGGTCAGCCCGGCCCATCTGCTCGTCGATACCTTCCCCTCGGAGCAAGGGAGTCAACGCGTCACCGATGCCACGACGCTGTACAAGGCCCAAAAAAAATCCTGCACCTCATCGAGCGGATCAGTGAGCAGTGCGCGCTCCCGGCCACCA
>DATGVV010000127.1:0-2552 GCA_035299885.1 Chloroflexota bacterium
CCGGTTCCTGGTGCAGATGGCGCACGGCGACGCCCGCGTCGCCCTCAACGCGCTCGAGCTGGCGTGGGCTGCTGTTCCTCTCCCCCCGCGGGGAGAGAGGCTAGGCGAGGGCACCTCGGCGGCGCCGATCGGCCTCCCTGCCATCGAGGACGCGCTGCAGCATCGCGCGCTGCTCTACGACCGCCAGGGCGATCAGCACTACGACGTCGTCTCGGCTTTCATCAAGAGCGTGCGGGGTTCCGACCCAGACGCGGCGGTGTACTGGCTGGCGCGCATGCTGGAAGCCGGCGAGGATCCGCTGTTCGTGGTCCGGCGCATGGTGATCCTGGCCGCCGAGGACATTGGCCTGGCCGACCCGCAGGCGCTCAGCGTGGCGGTAGCCGCTCAGCAGGCGGTGCACTTTATCGGCATGCCTGAAGGGTTCCTACCGCTCGCCGAGGCGGCCCTCTACCTCGCGCTGGCGCCCAAGAGTAACTCCGCCCTGCGCGCTTACGCCGCCGCTCGCAAGGACGTTGAGGCGACCGGCAGCCAGCCGGTTCCGCTGCACCTGCGTAACGCCGTCACCGGCCTCATGGTCCGGGAGGGCTACGGCCGCGGCTACATGTACGCGCACGACTACAACGCGGCCCTCTCGGAACCTGGCGGCGATGCTCCACCGGCTCAGCGGCTGCAGGAGTATCTGCCGGAGGAGCTGGCCGGCCACCACTACTACGAGCCCAGCGAAAGCGGCCAGGAAGCCCGGTTCAAGCGCTGGATCGAGGAGCGACGCCGGGCGTGAAAGCGATCCGGGTGCACGAGGTCGGCGCGCCTGAGGTTATGCGCCTGGAAGAGCTGCGCACCCCAGAGCCAGGCCCTGGCCAGGCTCTCATGCGCGTCGAGGCAGCCGGGGTGAACTTCCGAGACGTCTACCGCCGCACAGGGCAATACAAGGGCCAAATGCCATTCACACCAGGAATGGAGGGTGGGGGTGTCGTCGAGGCCATCGGTCAGGGTGTGGCCGAGATCCAGCCGGGTGACCGCGTCGCTTGGGCGGCCGAGGAGGAAGGCTCCTACGCCACGCACTGCCTCATCCGGGCCGATCAGCTCGTGCCATTGCCGGCCCCGGTGTCCACTCGCGACGCAGCGACCACCCTGCTGCAGGGCCTGGCCGCCCACGTCTTCTCGCACCGCACCTATCCCATCCGGCCCGGAGATGTGGCGTTGGTGCACGCCGGCGCAGGTGGCGTGGGCCGGCTGCTGGTGCAAATGCTGAAGCTGCGCGGTGCGCGGGTGATCGCCACGGTCTCCAGTAAAGAGAAAGGGGAGATCGCCCGAGGGGCGGGCGCCGATGAGACCATCCTGTACACCGAGCAGGACTTCGCGGCCGAAGCTCGCCGCCTGACGGAGGGCCACGGCGTCCATGTGGTCTATGACTCCGTCGGCCGCGATACCTTCGATGGCAGCTTGGCCGCCCTGCGACCCCGAGGCTGGCTCGTCTGTTTCGGGCAGTCGAGTGGTCCCGTGCCTCCGTTCGAGGTCCGGCGCTTGATGGACGCTGGCTCCGTCTATCTCACCCGAGCCAGCATGGTCCATTACATGGAGACTCGACAGGAGCTGCTGCATCACGCCAACGCGGTCTTCGATTTGTTGACGTCAGGCAAGGTCCAGCCGCGGCTCGAGCGCACCTATCCCCTGATCGAGGCTGGGCAAGCCCACCACGACCTGGTCAGCCGGCGCTACGCCGGCAAACTGCTGCTGCTGCCTTAGCTGGGCGCTAGTCGCTAATCGCCGGTTCGCTGCCGCCCAGGGCTGGTTCTTCCGTCTTCTTGGGGCGGGCGCGGCTGGCGCGAGGCTTGGGCTCGCCGGCTTCGGTGGCGGCGCTGGCGCGGGGGCGCCTGGGTTTGGCCGCGGCGACGGCTTCGGCTTCGGTGGGCGAGGCCTCGGTGGCAGGAGAGGAAGGCTGCAGGGAGGGTTCGGGAGCAGTAAGCGTTTCGGGGCGCTCCGACGTACTCAGGGTCAGGTCGGCTGACTGGGGGCGCTCGTCAAACGGCGCCGCTTGAGCCGCGGGAACGGCCGGCGCTTCGCGCTCGATGCCGCCGGAGCCATTGGAGCGTACACTCGGCGGCACGGCGGCTTCGCCGGGGCCAGGCTCGCGCGGGGGGGACGGTTCAGTTTCCTCGATCGTCTGGCGGAAGCTGAAGATGCGCGGGTTGGCCAGGTCGCGCCAGGCGTCCCACACGGTCCAGGTGCTGCAGTTGTCACAGATCGAGATGACGGTGCGAAGCGTGGGCAGGCGCAGCTGCGCGAAGCGCTGCGTGTTGCGGCCGCAGTTCCAGCAGCGCCAACGCTTGCCGCTGGCGCTGGCCTCCACCCAATTCTCGAGCAGCTCCTCGCGGACGTCGCCCTCGTGGGTGTAGACGGAGTCATAGGCTAAATGAAGCGGTTCGGCGTCAGGGTTGGGCTCACGCTCAAAGTCCTCGGCCCAGGGAGAAAGATGCTCTTCCGGCTCCTGGACCTCGGGGAACATGTCATGGGGCCGCGCGCCGCCGCGTCCGCGACGCCGCCGGCCACCA
>DATGVV010000128.1:0-1630 GCA_035299885.1 Chloroflexota bacterium
CCGCCAGTCTGACAGGGCCACTTCGCCGCGATCTGACTCGAGCCAGATCTTCAATCGAGGACGCAGCATCCTTCTAGCTAGCCACCGCTGCGCGGGCGCGCCAGGTGAGCCCCGCGTTAACCATCAACGCCACCGCGAGCAGGATAATGCCCAGGGCGATCGCCAGACCGAAGTCTCCTCGGCTGGTGACCAGCGTGATCGTTGTCGTCAGGGTACGGGTCTGGCCCAGGATGTTGCCACCGACCATCAACGAGGCGCCGACCTCCGCAATGGCCCGGCCGAACGCGGCTGCCACGGCCACCAGCACCTGCGGCAGCGCGGCCCGGCACAGCTCGAGCGCCAGCCTCGCGAAGGCCGCGCCGTCGACCCGCAGGGCGGCGATCAGCTCCGGCTCCAGCAGCTCCAGCGCCGCCTGAGTGAATCCCGCGGCTATCGGCGCAGCCACGATGAACTGCGCCGACACCATGGCTCCTGGCGTGTATAGCAGGCCCAGAAAACCGAACGGACCGGTCCGCCACAGCAGGAGCGTCAAGACCAGGCCGACCACCACCGGGGGCAAGCCCATGCCGGTGTTGACCAGCGCCTGGATCACGCCACGGCCGCGGAACTGGCCCACCGCCAGCGCCACCCCGGCAGGGATGCCAATCGCCGCGGCGAGGACTGTAGCCAAAGCCGATACCACCAGCGACAGAGCGACGATGCGCCGCAGCTCGGGATCGCCCTGAGCGATCAGCTGCCCAGCTTGGGTGATGCCCTGCCACAGGACGTCCATCTTTACGAGGCGCTAGAGGCCCAGCTGGCTCTCGTCCTTGCCGGCGTCGGGAAAGAACAGCGGCTGGCCAAATTTGTCCTTGCCGAACTCGCCGATGACCCGCTGGGTGGCTGGGGCCACGAGAAAATCGGCGAAAGCCTTTCCACCCGCGGCATTGATTTTGACGCTTGGGAACTTCGCCGGGTCGACCGGCATGACGTGATAGATGTTCAGCAGCGCGGCATCGCCTTCGACGGCGACGATTGAACGGATGCTGCTCTTGCGGGCCAGGTAGGTGGCGCGATCGCCAATGGTGTAGGCGTCCTTCTGATCGGCCAACGTGAGCGTGGCGCCCATGCCTTGCCCAGAGGTCAGGAACCAAGAGGAGCCCTTGGGCTCGAGGCCTGCTCGCTGCCAGAGCTGCTTCTCCAGCTGGTCCGTGCCGGAGTTGTCGTCGCGGCTCACCCACGTTGCCTGCCTGGTGGCGATCCGCTTCAGCGCATCCAGCGCCGACTTGTCACCGCGGATGCCGGCTGGATCAGAGGGCGGACCAACGATGATGAAGTCGTTGTGCATGACCAGCAGGCGCTCGGTGCCGTTCCCGTCGGCGAACCACTTCTTCTCGGCGTCCGGCGCGTGGACCAGCACGACGTCGGCCTCGCCTCGGGCTCCCAATGCCAGCGCCGCGCCAGTGCCGACGGCAACCGTCTTCACCTGCCACCCCCCCTGCTTCTCGAACATCGGCACCAGCACGTCCAGCAGACCACTGTCCTGCGTACTGGTCGTCGTAGCCAACACGATGGTGGGATACGAGGCGGCGGAGGCGGGCGCGCTGGCCTCTGGCGCAGCTTGGGAGGAGCAGCTTACAAGCAGCAGCAA
>DATGVV010000129.1:0-10187 GCA_035299885.1 Chloroflexota bacterium
GCGTCTTACCGGCGTCGAACGATGGATCGAGCTGCGGCGGAATGCCGAACTGCTGCTGGAGAGCGCTGTCCTTGCTCTGGTCGTGCAGCTTGTCGAACACGTTCACGAAATACACCTGGCTGACTTCCGGCCGCCACTGCATGATGACTTTTTGTGTGGCCTGCACGATGAAGCCGTCAAGCGTAAAACGACGCGAGGCCGGGTACCCCAGGGCGTTCACCCCGCCAAGGCGCTTGAACTCTGACCAAAAGCCAATGCCGCCCTCGTCGGTAATGCGGTAGCCGAACTGGGGGCCGGCTCCGGCGTTGGTCTGCGTGTAGAAATGCCCGCCGGGTATGTCGAAATCAGCCCCGGCGACTTGGGCACCCGCGCCGGGCAAGTATGTCAAACCTATGAGCAGCGCCATCAGGCTCACGAGCGCAAAGACGGAACGACGCATTCGCATAAACCTCACTCTGTTGGAATTTCCACGGGAGAGGGCACACTCATGTGTGCCGCGCCCCAGTATACGAAACGCTCCGATGGCACGTCCGTTGCGTTGGTAAGAGACACCATGTCCTCCAGTCCACCCGTGGTCGAGCTGCAGCAAGTCAGCAAGTACTTTGGCGACACCATCGCCGTGGATCGCCTGAGTATGGCCATTGCCCCCGGACAGCTGTTCGGCTTGATCGGCCCCAGTGGCTGCGGCAAAACCACCACCATTCGCCTGCTGCTGGGCGTGCTCAGGCCGACTGAGGGCAGCGTGTGCGTGATGGGCTCCGATCCCACCCGTTTCACGACCGAGCAGCGCGAGCGCATTGGCTACGCGCCCCAGATCTTCTTCCTCTACCCCACGCTGACCGTGTACGAAAACGTGCGCTTCGTGGCCAGCCTGTTTGGCATGGGCTGGCTGCGGCGCCGGCGGCGCATCCACGAGGTCCTGCAGTTCCTGGAGCTCTGGGACGCCCGGCGGCGCCTGGCCAGCCGCCTATCGGGCGGGATGAAGCGCCGCTTGGAGCTGGCCTGCGCGCTGGTGCACCAGCCGGACCTGCTGTTTGTGGACGAGCCGACGGCCGGATTGGATCCTGTGCTCCGCACCAAGATCTGGGACCTGCTGCGGACGCTGCGCGACCGCGGCGTGACGGTGTTCGTGAGCACGCAGTTCATCGACGAGATCCAGCACTGCGACAACGTTGCCATCCTGGACCACGGCCGCGTTGCGGCGATTGGCACGCCCGCCGCGCTGCGCCGCAAGGCCATCGGCGGCGAGGTGGTGGAGGTGGAGGCCGACCACGTGTCACGCGAGGCGGTGATGGCCCTGCGCGAGCTGCCGACGGTGAAGGCCGTGCGCTGGACCGATTCGGGGACGATGCGCGTGGTCGTCGAGGACGCGGCCTCGGCCGCCCCGGCGATCACCGAGACGCTGCACCATCGCGGCGGCATCGTCGAAGCCGTCCGGCCGGCGACTCCCACGTTCGACGACGTCTTCAAGCGCTTGGTAAGCGCCGAGGAGCGGCACGATGAGTAAGAGCATCGTCCGGACGCTGAGCTTCTTCAGCCAATGGGCGGCGGAGGTGCTGCGCCAGCCGTGGCTCATGATCGTGCTGGTCCTGGGGCCGTTCATCGTCCTGTTCTTGTTTGGCTATGGCGAAGTGGTGGGCGCGCCCAGGCCGCGCACGATTGTGGTTGTCCCGGCCGAACAGCAGCAATCGCCTCTGGCGGTCGTGCCCGACGAGATGAGCCAGTTCCTGCGCGTCGAAGGCACCACGTCCAATGTGGACCAGGCGCGCCAGCAGCTGCGCGACGGCGACGCCGACCTGGTGGTGGTCGTTCCGCCAAATCCATCGGACGCCATCCAAAACGGACGACACGCGCAAGTGCAGGTGCTCACCAACGAGATCGACCCCGTGCGCCTCAGCTACGAGCAGGCCTACATCCGGCAGCAGGTCGATGCGCTGAACCGGCGCACGGTGGAGAAAGCCGTGGCCATGGCCCAGAGCCAGGTCGGAGACATCCATGGCTTCGTCTCTCTGGCACAGGACTACCTCAAGCTGCTTCAGTCCGCCACCGACGTGAACCAATCGCAGACGGACCTGAAACAGGTCGGCAGCTCGCTGGACCAGGTCTCGACCACGCTGCACCAGGCCCTCAACCTGGCGCAGGACAGCCCGCTGGTGCTGTTCAACGGCTTTATCGGCCAGCCGCTGGACCAGCTGCGGCGCACCGCCGCCTCAGTGGACGATTTGCGGTTGCAGGTGAGCCAGCTGACCGCGCAGCTCACTGCCTCCGGCACCCCGACCTCGCTATCAGCGGACGACGTACGGCGCATACAGGCCAACCTGAACGACATCGACAGGACCGCCACGCAGCTTCGGACGACACCGCCCGACGTGATCGCCGCGCCATTCAGCCTGGACCTCCAGAACGTGGCTCCCTGGACGCCCGCGGCGGGCGCCGGCTTCTACGCGCCGGCAGTGCTGGTGCTGCTTATCCAGCACCTGGGAGTGACCCTGGGCGCGCTGTCCATGTCCCGCGTGCGACTGCTGGGCCTGGTCGAGCTGTTTCAGACATCGCCCGTGAGGCCGGTCGAAGTCACCGTGGGCAATTACCTGTCCTACGGCACCCTATGCGTCATTGGCGGCGGCGCGCTGCTGGGACTGGTCGTGGGGGTGCTCAACGTGCCCGTGTTCGGCCCACCGGCAGGCCTCGCCGGTGCGCTGCTGCTGCTGATCGCCGCGTCCGTGGGCATCGGGCTGGTGCTGTCGATGCTCTCGAGCGGCGAGCAGCAGGCGGCCCAGCTGGCCATGCTGGTGCTGATCGGCTCGGTGTTCTTCAGCGGCTTCCTGGTGGCGCTGGACACGCTCCGCTGGCCGGTGCGCATCGTTTCCTATCTGCTGCCGGCGACCTACGCCATCCGCACGCTGGACGACGTGATGCTGCGCGGCACCCTGCGGACCCCGTTCGACCTGGGCATCCTGGCCACCTTCGCGGTGTTCTTCTTCGCGGCCAGCATGCTGCTGTTCCGGCGCGAGTTCAGGGCGCGCTAGGTCCGAGCGGGCGCCCGGCGAACGCTATACTCAGCGGCGCCCGGAGGGGTGGCCGAGTGGTTAATGGCAGCAGACTGTAAATCTGCCACGCGACGCGTTACGGGGGTTCGAATCCCTCCCCCTCCACAAGTTAAATTGAGTTCACATCCGGCCTATTTGCAGCTTTAGGCACATCTGTGGCGGCACAAGGACTTGCGGATTTCATTGTCACTGACCATGCGGCATCTGAAATGACCAGGCGGCAGATCCTGCTCGATGAAGTCCGTTCTGTCGCGCTATCACCTGAGCAGCGGATCGAAGTGCGACCTGGCCGCATCGTGCTCCAGTCTCGAATTGAGCCCCTATCAGAAGGGCGGCAATATCTGCTACGAGTGATAGTCGACGTTGACCGACAGCCTGCCGAGATTGTGACGGCCTACCGGACGAGTAAGATCAACAAGTATTGGAGCGCTGATTCATGAAAGTGAACTACGACGGCCACACGGACACACTAACGGTCATCTTGAACGATCAAGCTGTGGTGGCCGAGAGCGACGAGGACAAACCAGGCGTAATCCTCGATTACGACGCCGACGGCAATCTCGTATCACTTGAGGTCCTCGACGCATCATCGCGCGTAACTGACACCGGCAAGGTCGAATTCCAAGCCGTCAGTTAAGTCCGGGATCGGCCGACCGCACTGCCGCCTGCGCACTGGCATCATTTGTAATGTTGGCAAGGTTGCTAGGCTTGTTGGCTTCTTCACGGCTCATACTGACAGCGCTGCCGCGCGCCGCCATCAACGCGGCATCCATGGCGGGATTCCTGCCCGAGTTCACCGGGATGTTGAGGTACGCCGGGGCGTCCGCTCCACCGGACTGATCCGCGAACGGATTTGGGTCACGGGCGGCCTCTTCTGGGAAGCGAATGTCGATGACTGTACAAATCCCATACGCAATGAGGGAGCTTTGTCCGGCGGGCGTTAGCTGACCCAGACTGTCGGCCCGAACGAGTGCGCCCCATCGTGTGCGGCCGGCCGGAGTGCGGTAACCGCCGAGGTCGCGTACGTTCCGACACGCCTCCCACAGGAGGATGCGATCGCGTTCCGCTTTTGCACCTCTTGAACGACATCATCCCGACTGCTCCGAAGAGCGGGCGCCCTGGGTGTGAAGCCAGCTGAGCAGCGCCTCCTGCTGAGTCCCGAGGCCACTGGCCGCGTCCAAAGGCGTGCCCTTCGCATAGTCAGGGACCCAGTTCAGATCAGCCCCACGCATGAGGAGGTATTCTGCCGCGCGTCGTTGACCTCCGGCGCAGGCGTGCCAGAAGGCCTGGGAAAGCTCTTCGGTTTCGGGGGCCGGTCGCTCACTGAGCAGCTCCTCGATGCGCGAAATCATACCCAGCGCTGCGGCGTGCCAGAGCACGTTGACCTTAGCGCCTCGGGCGACGAGCAGGCGAGCAACATGCCAGCAGGCATAGCCAACGGCATTGCCGAGCGGGGTGCCAATCGAGCCGTCGGGCGCCTCGAGATCGGCGCCGCCGTCGATCAGCGCGCTCGCTACGTTGACGTCATCGCTGCTCGCGGCCCAATGCAGCGGCGTCTCCGCGTAACGCTTGCCGGGATTCCGGGCGTCCGGCTCCGCTCCCGCCTCGATGAGCATCCGCACGACCACCGGCCCGTTTGGGAAGTAACCGGGCCAGTCGGTGACTACGTGCAGCGGCGTGCGCGCACCCTGGTCGCCCCCGAGCCTCGCCGATGCAAGACCCGGGTTCTCGTCCAAGAATCGCCGAACGGCCGCCACATCACCTGTGTGGATCGCCTCGACGAGCGCCGGAGCGTTGCTCGGGGCAGTCATCACGAACGTCCTTCTCAGCGGGATTGTGGCACCCGTAGGCTGAGCATCGTTGTCGGGCATGTTGCCAGCCTCGTTCCGGCCCCGGCGTGCTTAGCTGGGCGGGCGCAAGCCAGCGAGCGTGACCGTGACCAGCCGGTGGACCGCGGCCTGGGACGGCAGACTGCTGGCTGCCGCGAGAGCATGCAGGCAATAGCTGGCAAGCTCGTTGGGAGTGACGTCGGCCCGGACGTGGCCGGTCTCGGCAGCTTCTTCCAACAGACCTCGCAGTAAATCGCTCAGGTGCTGTTGCGCGGGAGCAAGGTGCTCGTCGCGGTGCAGCAGCGCCGCCAGCTCAGTGCCACGGCGCTTGTGCTGAATGAGCGCGTAGGCATCCAGCACCGCTGCGAGCCGCTCGCCAGCGTGGCCTGGTTGGTTCCGCAGCTCGGCGAGATGTGAGAGATGGGCACTGACATGGCGTTCGTGCCAGGCAACCAGGATTGCTTCGACGTCGGGGAAGTACTTGTACAAGGTCGCACGTCCGATGCCGGTTTCCTCGGCTATCTGCGACATCGTCACCGCCAGCAGGCCATGCTTCGCCACCAGTGCCGCGGTCGTGTCCAGGATCGCGTCGCCCACTTCCCGCCGGTGCGCCGCAATCGTCTCAGTCCACAGCTTCGGCACGGCCTCAGTATACATTTCGACGCTCACTATACATATTGGCAACTAACGGACATTATGTGTCGTAAAATAGGAACAGACCACGTCCGTGACGACCACGCCGATAAGGAGACGCACATGGCTGACCCGCACCCATACCCTGCCGCCAGCGACGACGCCCATAAAGGGGACGGTGAATCGCCTCCCGGTGCGCCGCGATGGGTGAAGGCTTTCGGCATCGCTGTGCTTGTCCTGGTATTGCTGGCCGTCATCATCATGAAAATGGGCATCGGTGGTGAGCACGGCCCTGGCCGCCACCTTGGCGGCTCCGGTGGGCACAGCCCACTCGTAGCACTGGGAGTGCACCAGCCGTGATCATGCCGCCGCGCGTCCGCAAGTTCGCGCTCGCCGCGCATCTCATTTTCTCGGTCGGCTGGATCGGCGCCGTCGTAGCGTACCTGGTGCTCGGCATTTCGACGCTAACCCGCCAGGATGCGCAGACGGTGCGCGGCGCCTGGATAGCGATGGAGTTGACCGGCTGGTTCGCCATCGTCCCATTGGCCGTTGCTTCGCTGCTAACCGGCCTTGTCATGTCGTTGGGCACCGCGTGGGGCTTGTTTCGGCACTATTGGGTCTTGATCACGCTTGTGCTCACCCTCTTTTCGACCGCCATCCTGCTGCTGCACATGCCGACCGTGAGCTCGCTGGCGGACATGGCGCGACAGGCGGACGGCGCCCACCTCGTCGGGATGGGGGGCGACCTCTTCCACGCCGGAAGCGGCCTCCTGGTGTTGCTCGTGATCACGGTCCTCAACGTCTATAAGCCGCGCGGTCTGACTCGCTACGGTTGGCGCAAGCAGCATAACTACGGTCGGGCGGTGTGACGAACACATGTAATGCGGTCTCAGTTGCAAATTGGGTGCTTGACGGTTATTACGCACGCACGGACGGATTGACCACCCTGTCGGTCTTGATCGGCGGTCGATCCGGTCAGCGCCTACGGTGTGACCGCCGAGCCGTAGCGGTCCGGCTCCTTGTCGAACGCCTGGGCGCAGCCTTCGCAGCAGAACCAAAAGTGCCGGCCCGCGTGCTCCCGCTCGGCTGCCGCCTCGGCCTTGTTGACGGTCATTCCGCAGACCGGATCGGTGGCGGTCTCCGTCGAACTCAGCTGCTGGTCAACAGGCTGGGCCGCGGCGAAGCGGTTTGGGCTGGCCGTAAAGCGATCGTGGCAGTGGTCGGAGCAGAAGTAGTAGCGCTGGCCCTGGTGTACGGCTGAGGCCGGAGCGTGGGCAGTTTCAACCTGCATCCCGCAGATCGGGTCCAGCGCGTAGCCCTGACCGCCGCTGAAACGCTGCTGGTTGCGCGACAGCCACAGCAAGATGCCGAAGATCGTCAGGAAGATGATGTTCAGGAAGGTCGTGTAATTCCACTCGAACATCGCCGGCGCGATCTCGACGGGCCGCTGCTCGGGCACGAGCCCCGCCGCCAAGAAGATGTACTCGGTGACCAGCCCAGCCGCCGACATGACGATCCAGGACAGGGCCAGCAGTCGCAGCGTCATCTGACCGCCGTAGTACTTGCGATAGATCAGCAGCAGGGGGAAGGTGATGAGGTCGGCAAAAATGAAGCTGACCACCCCTCCGAAGGTGATGCCGCCCTTCCACAGCGCGGCGGCCAGCGGCACGTTGCCGATTGAGCAGACAAAGCTGATGATGGCGATCAACGGGCCCACGACGGCGTTCTCAAGTGATGTCCAGAAGCCATGGCCACTCACGAAAACGCTCTGCCAGACGCTAGCCGGCACCAGGACCGCCAGGAAGCCCGCCACGAGATAACCGATCAGCAGCTCGCGCCTCAGCATCGTGACGTCGGCCATGGTGTAGCTGGCGGCGTCGGACCAGCCGGCCAAGGAGCGCAGCCGTACGCCCCAGGGCGTCTGCTGCAGCTCGCTGTCAGGCATGGCCATCTGGTGCTCGTCGCTGCCGTCTACCTGCCCGGTCTGCAGCCGGCGGCGAGCGTCGTCGCTCATCGCCTGCGGGATGAACCGGCGCGCGACGAACCCAAGGAGGACGATCATGATGAAGCCACCAATGAACTCGGCCGCGGTGAATTGCCAGCCGATGAGCACCCACAACACGATGCCCAGCTCGACGACCAGATTGGTGGAGGCGAACAGGAACACCAGCGTGGCGGTGAAATCGGCGCCTTTTTGGAACAGCGACTTGGCCATGGCCGTCGCGGCATACGAGCAGGAAGACGACACCATGCCGAAGAAGCTCGCCCGAGCGATCTCACTCGGGCCGTGTCCCCCAAGGGCACGCTGCATCTCTGCTCGCGACACGAACGCCTGCACCGCACCGGACAGGCCAAAGCCCAGCACAAGCGCCCAGAGCGTCTCCCAGAACATGAAGAACGCCTCGCGCAGGCTGGCGGCGATAAGGCCGAGCGCTTGCAGGATCACTGCTCAGACCCCCTCAACTGCCGGACGATATCGCGTAGCTCCTGCAGGATGAAACGCAGCCGGCCCAGGAAGCCGGTGTTGCAGGTGGGGACTGGCTGCTCGGGCATCAACGGGCCAAGCCCAGGCCGAAGGTGCTCGTCGCCCACGCGCTGATCAACGCCAGCCGGCCGCTGAACACCAGAGCGCCCATACCGATGAGGATGACACCACTGGCCGGTGATATCAGCCTGGCGTACCGCTTGAACGCGTTTAGGAGCCCCCGCCAGCGGGCCATCGCCAGCCCGACCAGCACGAACGGCAAGCCCAGGCCCAACGCGTACAGGAACAGGAGCGCCATGCCCTGATAGACGCTCTGCGTCTGCCCGGCCAGGGCCAGGATGCCGGCCAGCACTGGCCCGATACAGGGCGTCCAGCCCATGGCGAATGCCGCGCCCATGAGGAAGGCGCCGCCTGGCCCACCGTTGCCATAGCCCGCGAACTCCGCGCGCTTCTCGCTCAACAGGAACGGCAGCCGGAACAGACCAATGAGGTGCAGGCCAAACAGGATGATCAGCAGTCCGCCCAACTTTAGGACCAGCGGGCGAAAGCTCAGCAGCAGCTCGCCGGCCGCACTGGCCGATGCTCCCAGCAGCGCAAACACCGCCGCCAGGCCGAGCACGAACGACACCGCCAGCCGAGCCACACGGAGCCGCCCTCCAAGCTCGGCCTCGCGCAACTCGTCGACCGACATGCCAGTCATGTAGCCGAGGTAGGCAGGAACGAGCGGCACGCAGCAGGGCGACGCAAATGACAGGAGGCCGGCGCCGAACGCCAGCGCCAGCGTCAATGGGTTCAGGTCCAAACTACGCTAATATAGTAGTTCTTGAGGCGAAGCGTCCGGCTCGCGCTAGTCATCGTGCTTCTGCTGCTGTCCGCCTGCGGGCCGGTGCGGAGCTCATCGTCGCCGTCCAGCGTTCCGGCCGCGCCCGCGCCGGGCGGCCAGGTGCGCGAATACAAGCTGGCGGCGGCACCGCTCATGTGGCAGCTGACCAATGGCAATTCAGTGAACGCCATGGGTTACAACGGCCAGGTGCCGGGACCGCCGATTACCGCAACGGTGGGCGACCTCGTGAAGGTGGGCTTCAAGAACAATCTCCCGGTCGACACCACCGTTCACTGGCATGGCGTCGACGTACCGAACCCCATGGACGGCGTCCCGGACGTCACCCAGAAGCCGGTTCCGCCGGGCGGCAGCTTCAGCTACCAATTCGTGGTCAATACTCCTGGGACGTACTGGTACCACTCCCATGTCGATGAGATGACCCAGGTCCGCTCGGGACTCTACGGGGCGATCGTCGTGCGGCCGCGCGAAAGCACGGTGCAGTTCGATCGTGACGAGACGATCATCCTGTCGGACTTCGGCAGCATGGCCCAGGGGCCTACCAGCGGGCCTGGCCAAGCAAGCATCGGGAGTTCGAGCATGCCGGGCATGACCGGCCAGGGCGGAATGGGCGGCGGCATGATGGGCCAGGGCGGCGCAAGCGGCATGGGCCAGGGCATGATGGGTGAGCCACAGCAGCCATCAGATCACGCCAAGGACTTCCTGATCAACGGCAAGCAAGCCCCAGCCGTGCCGGAGCTCACGGTGCGGCAAGGCGAGCGCATCCGGCTGCGGCTGATCAACGCCAGCGCCTCGGCCGATCACTTCATCCGTCTGGACGGCCATCAGCTGACACCCATCACCACCGATGGCCACGACCTACCCCAGCCCGCGCGGCCGGCCGATCTGATCCGGCTGTCGCCGGCTGAGCGGGTGGACGTGCTGCTGGTAGCGGAACATCCTGGAGTGTGGGCGCTGCACTGCGCCATCGCTGAGCACACCCAGATGGGCATGCAGATGACCGTGCGCTACGACGGCCAGCAGGGCTCGCCGAGCGTTGACCAGACTGACCCCCGGGGCTTGAAGCTGTGGGCGCCTGACCTGCCGGCCCAAGGCCGCCAGACACCGCCCTCGGATAAAACGGTGGATCTGCAGATCAGCGGCAACATGATGGGCAGCAGCAACTGGACCATTAACGGCCAGACCTATCCCGACGTCCAGCCGATCGACGTGAAGCTCGGCCAGAGCGTGCGGCTGCGGGTGACCAACATGAGCATGGAGGCGCACCCCATGCATCTCCATGGGCAGCCCTTCGAAGTCGTCGCGCTGGATGGGCGCGTGGTGCAGCCCGAAATCAAAGACACGATTGAGAT
>DATGVV010000130.1:0-1858 GCA_035299885.1 Chloroflexota bacterium
CCATCGGCTGGGTGCTGCTGGCCAGCCCCAACATCGGTCTGCTGCGCGGCACCGGCTTCGACGTCTACAGCCTGCCTGGCATGGTGCTTGTCCAGGGGCTGGCGATGACGCCGACGTCGTTCCTGCTGCTGTCGCCGGTGATCAGGTTCCTGAACCCGGCGCTCGAGGAGGCGGCAACGGTCTCAGGGGCCAACACGCTGCAGCTGGTCCGCCGTGTGACGCTGCCGCTGCTCCTGCCGGCGCTGATCTCGGTGGGCACGCTGGCGCTCATCTTCTCCACGCTGGCCCTCGATATCCCGATGATCATCGGCCTGCCGGCCCGGCTGCCACTGCTGAGCCTGCACGTGTATGACCTGATGCAGCCCACGGGCGGTCCGCCGTCCTACGGCCAGGTCGCGGCCATGAACAACGTGGTGTTCATCATCCTGGGGCTGGCCATGTTCGTGTACTACCGGGCCACGCGCGAGGCGACGCGGTTCGCGATTATCAGCGGCAAAGGCTACCGGCCGAACCGCGTACAGCTGGGCAAATACCGGTGGCTCGGCTTCGGAACGGTGCTGTGCTACTTCCTGGCAGCCCTGGGTCTGCCCTTCCTGGCGCTGCTGTGGGTCAGTATCGTGCCCTACTACTCGGGCTTCGACCCCACGATGCTCACGCGGCTATCGGGCAAGAACTTCCTGTTCGTGTTCGGCAGCCCAGCGGTGCACCAGGCCGCCATGAACTCAGCGGTCGTCGCCATGGTGGCTGCGCTGGGAGCATGCGTCTTGTCAGTGCTGGTGGCCTGGGTGGTTGTGCGATCGAGGGTGCGCTGGCGACGGTTGGTGGACGTGCTGGCGATGCTGCCAATTGGGACCTCCGCCATCATGATGGGCATCGCCCTGGTGTTCATCTTTTTCGGTTTCCGGGCGATCCCTATCTACGGCACGATCTGGGTCATCGTGGTGGGCCACGCCATCGTGTACCTGCCGTTCAGCGCCCGCACCGTGCAGGCGGCGATGCTGCAGGTCAGCCGCGAGCTGGAGGAGGCCGCCCAGGTTGCCGGCGCGACCGTGCGGCATACCTTCCGCCGAGTCATCGTCCCGCTGCTGACGCCCGCGCTGGTGGGCGTGTTGGTGTGGGTCGCCTTCCATTCGCTGCGAGAGTTCTCAATCGCGGTCATGCTGCAATCCGGCAACAACAAGGTGCTTTCGACGGTGCTGTTCGGCTACTGGAACAGCGGCCAGGCGCAGTATGCGACGGCCATCGCCGTCTCGCTCATGGTGCTGCTGGCGGTGCTGGTGGTGCTGACCGGCAAGCTCACCTCACACCGGCTGGAGACGGAGCCTCCTAAAACGGCAGAAGCTGGCCTAATCCCCTAGCCATCGCCCGCTCGTAGGCCACGCCGGAGACGGCTATGTCCTCGATGCCCAGGCCCTGCGACTCGAACAGCGTGATCTCGTCCGGCGACTGCCGGCCGGGCGCGGCGCCGTTCAGGATGGCGCCCAGGTCGAGGACGCGATCCCAGCTCAGCTGGCCCGCCTGAACCACCGGGATCAGGTCACCGGCCTCTGTCCTTGCGTTCTCCTTCTCGTCGACGGCGATGACGCTGGCCCGCAGGACGGCCTCGGCATCGATCTCACGATCCGTGCCGCGGTTCACGCCCATGGCGTTGACGTGAGCGCCGGGTTTGAGCCAGCGGCCCTCCAGCGCGATGCTCCGGCCCTGCGTGCAGATGGTGACCACGTCGGCGCCGGCCACCGCCTCCTCAGCGGTGTTGCACGCGCGGGCGCTCAGTCCCAAGCCGCGAGCTTGATCGGCCAGCCGCTCGGCGCCGGCGCCTGAGGGCGTGTAGCAGCGGACCTCCTCGAAGTTGCGCACC
>DATGVV010000131.1:0-4299 GCA_035299885.1 Chloroflexota bacterium
GCGCCAGTAGAGAGCCGGCACTGTCGAGGTCTCCCGCTCCAGTCAGCGGAAACAGTGGCAGCAGCACCACAAAGGCCATGATGAGCATCAACGCCAGCACGAAGGACGGTGTCGCCAGGACGGTCAGCATGCCGATGCGCAGGCCCAGGTCGGCGAAGCGATCGCGGCGCACCGCCATCAGCACACCAGCCGGAATGCCAATCAGGGTGGCGATGCCAAGGCTGGATAGTGCCAGGGTCACGGTGTAGGCCAGGTTCATACCTATGATCGCGGCAAGATCCTGCCCGTTGAGCAGTGAGCGACCCAGATTCAGCTGCGCGATGTTGGCCAGATAATGGACATACTGCAGCAGTAGTGGCTCGTTGAGCCCGAGCTGCAGCCGCAGTCGCGCCATCGTCTCCGCGGTGGCCTGCTCCCCGAGAAGCATTACTGCTGGGTCGCCGGGCAGAATGTGCAGCAGGAAGAAGATCCCTGTCACGGCGACGAAGGCCGTGATGATCAGCCGTGAAGCTCGGCTAATGGCCAGGTTGACCAGCGTTCCTGCTCCGGGCAGTAGGTCGGCTACGACCGCTTGAGAATGCGCGTCTTTTCGGTAAGCATCACCGGCGTCATGAGCGAGTTCACGAACTCGTAGCCAAGGTCCACCTCTGGCGCGCGCATATGGTCCATCGCCTGTTGTTCGAGGAGGTTGAACGCGGGGAGATCCTTGAGGATTTGCAGCTGGACGTCGCGATAGATCTGTTCCTGCTTCGATCGGTCCTCGGTTACACGCGCCTCGTCCAGGAGCTTGTCGATTGAACCTCCAACGTCGCCATAGTGGGACCAATTGCGGACGGCGGTGGGCTTGCCCAGACTGGCCGTTGAATAGAAGTAGGAGCGCAGCTCATTGTCGACCGTAGGCTCGATACCGCCCCAGATGACCATGTTCGGATTGCCGCGGGTCACCGACAGCCACTGGTTCCAGTCGATGATTTGCAGGTCCAGGGTAACCCCGATCTGGCGGAGCTGCTCCTGCAGATTCAAAGCCGTGTTGTTGTAGGTGCGATCGGGCACCGTCCACTTAATCGTGGCGCCGCTGCCGAGCCCGGCCTTGGCAAGCAGATCCTTGGCCTTCTTGGGGTCATACTCGTAGCGCAAGTCCGTCGGGATGTCGTCCTTCTTCAAAGAGAAGGGATACACGGAGCTCAGGACCGAATAGCCGACGGTGGCGTCATTGGCAAACGCCTGTACGGCCGCGTTGCGATCAATCCCGTAGGCCAACGCCTGGCGAAGGTTGGGGTCCTTGAACTGGTCGTTGGTCAGATTCATGAACAGGGCACGCTTGGTGCCGTGGCGACCACCTGGCCTGTAGCCTTCGGTCATCAACGAGTCTTTGATGGTCTTGTTGTCGATCGTGTCCACGCCTATGACCTCGCGCTTGCGGAGGGCCAGCGCGCGGACGTTCTGATCGGGACCAAGGAAACGAACGATGATTGAGTCCAGGATCGGCTTGCCGCGCCAGTAATTGGGGTTGGCCTTGAAAACGAGCTGCTGCTGCGGCCTGTACTCCTCCACCTGGAATGGCCCGGTCCCGACCGGCGACATGCCGAACGCATCGACGCCCATCTGCTCGACGGCCTTCTTGCTCACGATGAGGCCGCCGTTCCAGTTGGCCACATCCGCCAGGAAGAACACGTCCTTGGTCTTGAGGTGAAAACGCACGGTCCGCGCATCCACCACGTCGACGCTCTCGAGATTGGGACGGCCAAAGGCTGATTTCGTTCCCGGCAGTTTCAGCCGATCAAACGTGAACTTCACGTCCTCGGCCGTGACGGGGCCAAAGCCCTTGTGGAACTCGACACCAGGACGCAGCTTGAAGGTCCAGGTGAGGCCGTCGGTCGACTTATCCCAGCTTTCCGCAAGGTCTGGCTCGAGCTTGGTGAAGTCGATCGATCCCGGCAGGTAGCGCACCAGTGCGTTGTGGACCTCACTCGCGAAGAAGTGGCGAGTACCGTCGGTTACGACGGCCGGATCGAAGGAGATCGTGTCGCGGTCCGCTACCCCGAAAATGTACGTT
Organism: Chloroflexota bacterium; assembly: GCA_035299885.1. Classification (GTDB taxonomy): domain Bacteria; phylum Chloroflexota; class JAJPGV01; order JAJPGV01; family JAJPGV01; genus DATGVV01. Next base: position 2,057 of record DATGVV010000131.1, read on the forward strand.
TGCTTGTCGGCGAGCTGGCCACCGCCAGAGCCTCCTGACGCCGGTTGGCCCGCTGGTGAGGCGGAGCTGGCGCCACCGCAGCCGGCAGTCAGCAGGGCCAGTCCGGCGACACCCATGCCTTGCACGAACTGGCGTCGCGAGACGTCACTGGAAAGCAGCTGCTGAGGCTGTGACGTTTGGTCCATCGTTACACCCCTGCCGACGCGGCTACCCGGGTTTCCGTCCGCGGCTGGGTGTCGAGTCCATAAAAACGTCTCGGATTGTCCCACAGGATCCGGCGCTTGAAGTCGAGCGACAGATGCTGATCGTCGACAATCGGGCCCACCGTGTTGGGGAAATAGGGCACGGCGTCCGGGTGAGGATAGTCGGAGGCCCACATCAGGAAGTTCTCGCCCAGCAGCCGGCCGAGAATCGGAACGCCCTCTTCGGCCTCCTCAGCCTCACAGGAAACGAAGCACTGGCCGCGCCGGAAGTAATCCGAGGGGCGTTGTTTACCGCGGTAACTCTCGCGGAAGATAGGGTTGTCGTGCATCACGTCAAGGCGCTCGAGCCAGTAGGGCAGCCAGCCACAGCCTGACTCCAGGAAGGCAAAGCGCAGATCGGGGAAGCGGTCCAGGACGCCCTCGCTGGCCACGTCAATAAAGGCCCCCATCTGTTCAGTAGGGTGGCGGGCCGCGTGATTCGAGAACGCTGTGTCGAGGCGCGCGCTGCCGAACCATTTGAAACCACGGCCGTCCGATCCGCCGCCGCGCACCGGACTCACATATCCGGTATTGCCTTCGTGGCAACCGATCGGGACGTTCAGCTCCTGGGCCAGGGCAAAGATCGGCTCGTAAGATGGGTCGGAGATACGCCGCCCGAAGTGAGCATTTGGTCGCCAGAAAACGCCGGCCATGCCCAATTCGCCGACGGCGCGTCGCAACTCCTTTTTCGCTGCCTCGGTATCCCGCAGCGGAATGATGGCCATGCCCAGCATGCGGTCCGGCGCAATCGAACAATAGTCGTACAGCCAGTCGTTATAGGCGCAGCACTGAGCCGCCACGAGATCGAGCGAGGCGTCCTCATACCACGGGAACGACAACCCAGCGGTGCTGAACAGAACTCCAACGTCCACGCCCTCACGATCCATATCCTGCAGGTAGGACCGGTTGTCGAAGAACTGACGAACGGCGTTCTTGAAGGCTCCGCGCCAGTAGGGATCGCCTTCGTAGGTCTGGTGCTGGGGCTGGTCGGCAGGCCGCCCACCCGGCCCAACAAAACGGCCCGGACGGGGAATTACCGATCCGATGTAGTGCTTGAACGACGGATCGAGGTATTTGTCCCAGATATCGCGCGGCTCGAGCACGTGCCGATCACAGTCCATCACTTGTAGCCCGTTCCGCATTACCGTTGCTCCTTCGCTTCCGTTGCGTGCATCCTAGGTCACGTCCCACACGCCTAAGATGCCCCATACTTCGTTACGAAGCCCTTATCCAGCTCCATGCCATGTCCTGGTCGATCGCTCAGGACCAGGTCGCCCTCGCGCAGCTCGGGCGCGCCCTCGAATATCTGTGATGACCAGGGCATCCACTCCACAATCAAGCCATGAGGCAGGGCCGCGATGCAGTGTGTGTAAATCTCATGCTGGGTGTGGCTGGCCATGGGAATCCCATACGCCTCGCAGAGTGCCGCCACCTTCCGAAGCGGCGTGATGCCTCCCGCCCTCATCATGTCCACCATCACGATGTCCAGGGCGCGGGCGCCCAGGACTTTCCGCCACGGAGCCAGCCCGTAGTACTTCTCACCAGTGGCCACGGGCGTGCCCAGCTGAAGCGCAATCTCAGCCAGGCCTTCTAGGTCGTCCGCTTCCGTCGGATCCTCCAGCCAAAACAGCTGGTATTCCTCTAAATAGCGACCAGTGCGAATAGCCTGGGCGGGCGTCCAACGCGCATTCACGTCGACCAAGATATCGACGTTGGGTCCGACAGCCTCACGGACAGCCCGAACACGTGCCGCCTCAGCTTGCGGCGTCCGCTCGAGACCAAGGTTCATCTTCATCGCCCGCCAGCCCTGCGCCTTGAAGCCGGAGCTAGCCGTAGCCAGCTCATCCAGGGTCAACCGGCGGCTGAGCTGACCACTGATGTAGGCCGGCACCCGGTTGCGGGTGCCGCCCAACAGGCGGTACAGCGGCTGCCCCGCTACCTTGCCCAGCACGTCCCAGACGGCGATATCCAACGCGCAGGCCGCGAATTCCACCATACCCC
>DATGVV010000132.1:0-3232 GCA_035299885.1 Chloroflexota bacterium
GCCGCCCGCGATGCCGGTGAGGTCGTAGATCTCGCGGCCGGTGAGGCCGAGGCTGGCGGCGCTGTCGCCGGGCTTGAACTGCAGCGGCAGCACGCCCATGCCCACCAGGTTGCTGCGGTGGATGCGCTCGTAACTCTCGGCGATGACGGCCTTGATACCCAGCAGCTGGGTGCCTTTGGCCGCCCAGTCACGCGAGCTGCCGCTGCCGTACTCCTGGCCCACGATGGCCACCAGCGGCACCCCGTCACGCCTGTACTGCTCGGCGGCGTCGAAGATGCGCATCAACGCGCCGTCCGGGAAGTGCAGTGTCCAGTCGCCCTCTTTGTCGGGTGTGAGGTTGTTCTTGAGGCGGATGTTGCCGAATGTGCCGCGGATCATGACCTCGTGGTTGCCGCGGCGCGCCCCGTAGCTGTTGAAGTCGTGCGGTTCGACACCATGCTCGATCAGGTACTTGCCGGCCGGGCTGTCCTTTGGGATTGAGCCGGCGGGTGAGATGTGGTCGGTGGTCACAGAGTCGCCCAGCAGTACCAGCACCCGCGCGCCCTTTACGTCAGTAATTGGTCCTGGCTCGGGCGCCATGCCTTCGAAGTAGGGCGGGATTTGGATATAGGTCGAAGCTGCCTCCGACTGCCACAGATCGCCCCGCGGCACCGGCAGCGATCGCCAGCGCTCGTCGCCCTCAGTGATGTGACCGTACTCATGCCGAAACATCTCCGGCTTGACCGCGCGGCTAAGCGTCTCGCGGATTTCCTCGGGCGCGGGCCAGATGTCGCGCAGATAGATGTCGTGGCCGGCGCGATCCTGGCCTATGGGCTCGCAGGACAGATCGATGTCGACGGTGCCTGCCAGTGCATAGGCCACCACCAAGGGCGGTGACGCGAGATACGCCGCCTTCACCTGCGGGTGGATCCGCCCGTCGAAGTTGCGGTTACCACTGAGGACGGCGGCCACTGCCAGGTCCTCGGCCTGGACGGCGCTGGCAACGGCATCGGGCAGCGGGCCGCTGTTGCCGATGCAAGTGGTACAGCCATAGCCCACCACGTGGAAGCCGAGCGCCTCCAAGTACGACAGCAGTCCGGCCTCTTTGAGGTAGTCGGTGACGACGCGAGAGCCGGGCGCGAGGCTGGTTTTGACCGCTGGCTTGACCCGCAGCCCGAGTTCCACAGCCCGCTTGGCCAACAGCCCAGCCCCGATCAGCACGCTGGGGTTGGAGGTATTGGTGCAGCTGGTGATGGCCGAGATGACGACCGAGCCGTTAGTGACACGGGCCTTTTCCCCGCCCATGTCGATGTCCACACCTTTCGCGCCGTTAGGGAAAGCGGCGTGGAAGTTGTCGCGCACGCCGCTCAGACCCACCCGGTCCTGGGGCCGCCGCGGGCCAGCCAGGCTCGGCTCGATGGTGCTCAGGTCGAGCTCGACCAGATCGCTGAACCGCGGCTCGGCTGCGTCCGCCGTCCGGAACAGGCCTTGCTCCTTGGCGTAGCGCTCCACGAGGTCCACCTGCTCATCCGATCGCCCGGTCAGGCGCAGGTAGCGCAGGGTCTCGTCGTCCACCGGGAACAGCGCCGATGTGGCGCCGTACTCGGGGCACATGTTGGAGATGGTCGCCCGGTCGGCCAGCGCCAGCTGGCTGAGCCCAGGTCCGCAGAACTCCACGAACTTGCCGACAACGCCCTTCTTACGCAGGATCTGGGTCACGGTCAGGACCAGGTCCGTCGCGGTTGCGCCGGACGGCAGCGCGCCGCTGAAGCGGAAACCCACCACTTCCGGCGTCACCAGCTCCAGAGGCTGATCCAGCAGCACGGCCTCAGCCTCGATTCCGCCCACGCCCCAGCCCAGTATGCCCAGGCCGTTGATCATCGTGGTGTGTGAATCGGCGCCCACCAGCGTGTCCGGGAACGCCAGCGTCTCGCCGTTCATCTGACGCCGCTGGACCACTGGGGCGAGGTACTCGAGATTGACTTGGTGGCAGATGCCGCTGCCCGGCGGCACCACGCGGAAGTTGCTGAAGGCCTGCTGCGCCCAGCGCAGGAAGCCGTAACGTTCGGAGTTGCGCTCGTACTCGCGCTCGACGTTGAAGGCGAAGGCCACGTCTGATCCAAAGCGGTCGATCTGGACCGAGTGGTCGATCACCAGGTCGGTCGGCGCCAGCGGGTTGACGCGCCGCGGATCCCCACCCAGCTTGGCCATGGCCTCGCGCATCGCCGCCAGGTCGGCCACGGCGGGCACCCCGGTCAGGTCCTGCATGAGCACCCGCCCGGGCAGGAACGTGAGCACGTGCTCGCCGGGATTGGTGGCGTTCCAGCGGGACAGCGCCTGGACGTCCTCGGCTGAGACGTGGAAGTTGTCCAGCCGGCGCAGTACGTTCTCGAGCAGGATCTTGATCGTGAACGGTATTCGCGTCAGGTCCGCGCCGAGCTTGTCCAGGCGGTAGACCACGACCTCGCCGGCCTGGCTGGCCAGCCGGGTGCGCGCGCCGAAGTGGTCGATGGGTGGGTGATCCATTACTGGTCCGATTGTATTCCTACAATCCGACGATGGACACCAACGAGGCGGTTTGGAAATCTGAGGCCAACATCAAGCGCTGGGCGGCCGAAGCCGCGGCACGGGAGGCAAAGCGCGCGGAAGCGATGCGCTTCATGGCTGCGCTGCTGCCCTTCGAGCCTGACGACGAGTTCACGGTCCTGGACCTGGCCGCCGGCACCGGCATGGCGGCCCGCGCGGTTATGGACTACTTCCCGAAGGCTCGGACCGTGCTGGCCGAGTACTCGCCAGCAATGATGGCCGAAGGCTCCAAGGTCTTGGAGCCGTACGTTGGCCGCTATTGTTATGTCGAGTTCGATCTACTGACTCCGGACTGGCCGGCGGACATCCCCGTGCCCATGGACTCGGCAGTCACCTCCCAGGCCATCCACCACCTGCCCGATGAGCGTAAGCAGACCCTGTTCCGAGAGGTATTCGAGCGGCTGAAGCCGGGCGGTTGGTACATCAACTATGAGCCGGTCAAGGCGCCTAATCCGGCCGTGGCATACACCTGGCAGCGCGTCAGCGACCGCTTCGATCCGCAGGCGGCTTATAAGCGCACGCACCACAGCCCGCAGGAGCAGGCGCAGCACGAGAACCACGTGCGCCACATGATCGACCTGGACCACCAGCTCGGCTTCTTCCGGTCGGCCGGCTTCGAGGCGGTGGATGTCTACTGGAAACAGTTGGAGTACGTGATTTATGGCTG
>DATGVV010000133.1:0-4835 GCA_035299885.1 Chloroflexota bacterium
TGGGCACCGACATTCGCCGGCCTGGTCCTGGCGGGGTGCCTTCGCGGTTCATGTACAAGCACCCGGACCTGGGCCCCAACTTCTTCACACGCTTCTACAGCGAGAGCGGCATCACTCTCAGCTCCGATCAGCGCCAGATGATCGACTGGCTGGCCGAGGGCCGCTACGCCCTGGGCCTGTTCATGTCCGACATCGACGTGCAACGAGCGGCCGAGCAGAGCTTGCCCGTGGCCACGATGCCGTCGGATCGGTTCAAAGAAGGCGCCGCCATTGGCCCGGCTTACGGGGCTGTGGGCATCGTCGATCGAGCGCCGCATCCCAACGCCGCCAAACTGTACGTCAACTGGTTGCTGTCGGCCGAAGGCCAGACCGCCTGGCAGCGTGAAGTCAAAGGCCCATCGTTGAGGACGGACATCTCCAAAGACGGTCTTCCCTCACACCAGGTTCCGAAGCCGGGTGGCAGCTACGTGAACGCCGGAACGGAAGAATACGCCCGGCTCACGCCATCCGCCATCCGCGACCTCATCAGTCAGGCCCTCGAGAAGGCAGGCCAGCAGTAAAGTCGGTGGCCGAGACGGCAGAGGCCGTCAGGCTGTTTCCAGCGTGGCGCTTGCCGCGGCTCAGCGGTCCCCAGCTGGCCATGGTCCTGCTGCTCGCCGGACTTGGCTTCTACATCCTGTATCCACCCTTCCTGATCCTGGTCAACAGCTTCAACACAGCCCGGATCGGGCAGCCCGCCGTCTACAGCCTGCACGCCTGGCAGGAGGCCTGGCGCACTCCTGGGCTGTTTCAGTCGCTGTGGAATACGTTATGGCTGGCCTTCTGGTATCAGCTGATCTCGTTTCCGGTATCCATTCTCCTGGCCTGGCTCCTGGCTCGGACCAACATCCCGGGCGCACGGAAGCTGGAGCTCATGTTCTGGCTGTCCTTCTTCATCCCCGCGCTGTCCACCACCCTTGGCTGGATGCTGCTGCTCGATCCGAGGACGGGACTGATCAATCAGATCCTGGTCGGCGGCCTGGACCTGGCGCGGGGGCCGTTCAATGTCTACTCCTTCTGGGGCATCGTGTGGGTGCACCTCATGTCGCATGAGCTGTCGTTCAAGGTGATGCTGCTCACGCCCGCGTTCCGCAACATGGATGGCGCGCTCGAGGAATCCAGCCGGATGGCAGGCGCCGGCCAGTTGCGCACCTTGCTGCGGGTCACACTGCCCGTGCTCACGCCAGCGCTGGTGATTGTGTTCATGCTGGGCCTGGTGCGACTGTTCGAATCGTTCGAGATCGAGCTGCTGCTGGGAGTGCCGTTCAAATTCTTCGTGTACTCAACCAAGATCCTGGACCTGGTCCGCGATGAGCCGCCACACACTGCTCAGGCCACGGCGCTGGGCAGCGTGACGCTCCTGCTGCTGCTGATCGTGGCGCCGCTGCAGCGCTGGCTGACCACCCGCCGCTCCTTTACCACGGTCACCGGTCGCATGAGGCCGTCGGTGATCGATCTGGGACGCGGGCGCTGGCCCGTGTTCGCGTTGGTGCTGCTGCTGGGGGCCATGCTGGTGCTGGTGCCGATCTTCTCGGTTGTGGCGGCCAGCTTCATGACGCGCTTCGGCTTCTTCAACTTGGCTCACCCATGGACGCTGGCTCATTGGACCCAGGCGCTGCACGATTCGGTATTCGTACGGTCGGTACGCAACACCTTGACGATCGCGTTGACGGTGGCCACCGTCGGCCCGCTGCTGTTCTCGATCGTCGCCTACATGATCGTGCGGGCTCGCGTCTGGGGCCGGGGCGCGCTCGACTTGATCGTGTGGGCGCCGAGCGTCATGCCCGGCGCCCTGGCCGGCCTGGGGCTGCTGTGGATGTTCCTCGGGACGCCGGTGTTCAATCCGTTCTACGGCACCCTATTTCTGCTGATCATCGCCTCGATGATGGGCGGCGTCACGTTCGCCACGCAGACCCTCAAGGCGACGCTGCTGCAGCTGGGGCATGAGCTAGAGGAAGCCTCGCGCACGTCGGGCGCCAGCTGGCTGCTGGCCTATTTCCGGATCATCCTGCCGCTGCTGGCGCCGACGCTGATTGTGGTCGCCACGCTCAAGTTCCTGTTCGCCGCCAACGACACCTCGCGGGTTATTCTGCTGGCCACCTCCGACACGCGAACGCTGTCGCTGCTCACGCTCGACTACGTGCGTGAAGGGCTGCGAGAGTCGGCGGCCGTAACCACGGTGATCATCACTTCTCTCACGGTAATGGTGGCCCTGGTGGCGCGGCGGCTTGGCTTCAACATGGGTATCCGAGCGTGAAGCTGCGGCTGGGCATCGCCGGCCTTGGCCGAGCCGCCACCTCGATGCTCCCCAGCCTCACGGCGCACCCCGGTGTGACGCTGACCGCCGCCGCCGACCCGCGCCCGGAGGCGCGAGCGGCCTTCGCCGCCGAGTTCCAGGCCGAAGTGTTCGAATCGGTCGAGGACCTGTGCCGCAGCCCAAAGGTAGACGCGCTGTACATTGCCACGCCACACCAGTTCCATCGAGAACATGTGCTGCTGGCCGCCGGCTATGGCAAGCACGCCATCATCGAGAAGCCAATGGCCTTGACCGTCGAGGACTGCGAGGCGATGAACGCCGCCGTGAAGCGCAGCGGCACCCGGCTGGTGGTGGGACACACCCACAGCTTCGATCCACCGATCCTTAAGATGCGCGAGCTCATCGAGCAGGGGTTGCTCGGGCCAGTGCGCATGATCAACAGCTGGAACTTCACCGATTTCCTGTACCGGCCGCGGCGGCCGGAAGAGCTGGACACGTCGTTGGGCGGCGGCATCATTTTCAACCAAGTGCCGCACCAAGTAGACACGGTGCGGCTGCTGGGCGGCGGGCTGTGCCGCAACGTCCGAGCCATGACGGGAGTCTGGGATCGCGCACGCCCTACCGAGGGCGCTCACGCCACGTACCTGGAGTTCGAAGACGGCACGGTGGCGACCATCGTCTACAGCGGCTACGACCATTTCGACAGCGACGAATTCAACGAATGGGTGGGTGAAGGCGGTGGCCGAAAGAGCGCAGGGCGGCACGGCCAGGCCCGCAAGGCGCTGGCCGTTCTGGCCGGTCAGAACGAGGCAGCGGCTAAGGCCGCGACCGGTTACGGTGGAACGCGACAGCGCACCCACCCCGATTCGGACGAGCGCGGGCATCCACATTTCGGGACCACCGTCGTCAGCTGCGAGCGCGGCGACATGCGGCCTTCGCCGCGTGGCGTGCTGGTCTACGCGGACGATCGCAAGTACGAGGTCGAGGTGCCGCTGGGTCGCGCCATCCCGGACAAGGGCAAGGTCATCGATGAGCTGTATGAGGCCGTAGCGCACGATCGGCCCGTCGTCCACGATGGCCGCTGGGGCGAGGCCACGCTCGAGGTGTGCTTGGCCATTCTCCAGTCGAGCCGCGAGCGCCGCAAGATCGCGCTGCACCATCAGGTCCCCTCTCCCGCCGCGGCGGGAGAGGGGCGCACTACCATTACATACGCATGCTGACGCCCGAAGACAATGAGCTCCTAACCAGAATCGGGCCTGACACGCCTATGGGCGCGGTGCTGCGCCACTACTGGCAGCCGGCGCTCCTTTCTTCTGAGCTGCCCGACCCCGACGGCGCACCCCTCCGGCTGCGGCTGCTGGGCGAGGACCTCGTCGCATTCCGCGACACCTCGGGACGAGTCGGTCTGCTGGCCGCCAACTGCTCGCATCGCGGCGCGCCGCTGTGTTACGGCCGCAACGAAGAGAAGGGCCTGCGCTGCGTCTATCACGGATGGAAATACGACGTTCACGGCAAGTGCGTGGACATGCCCAACGAGCCGCCCGCGAGCAACTTCAAGGACAAGGTTCAACACACGGCCTATCTCTGCATCGAGCGTGCCGGCGTGGTTTGGACCTATCTCGGGCCGTTCAGCCCGCCCCCGCCGCTGCCTCACCTGGAATGGATCGATCTCCCGCCCGATCATTATCTGATCGCCAAGCGGGTGCAGTACTGCAACTGGGTGCAAGCGCTGGAGGGCGATATCGACCAAAGCCACGTGTCCTTCGCCCACCGCCGCTTGGACGGCGGCAGCACCGGAGGCCGCCGCGAAGTCGATCGCATACGGGCAGCAGATACACACCCGCGGTTCGAAGTCCTCGATACCGATTACGGCGTGGTGATCGGCGCCGGGCGGGAAGCCGACGCCGCCAGCTCCTACTGGCGCGTCACTCAGTTTCTGATGCCCTTTTGGACCATGACCGGGCCGTATGGCGAGAATCCCACCCGCCAGTCGCGCGCCTGGCTGCCAATGGACGACGACATGACCGTGACCTTCGCCGTTACGTTCCATCCCTTGCGGCCGTTGACCGATAACGAGGTAGCACGGATGCGGGCGGGCAGCGGCGCCGGCTATGTTGGCGAGGGCAATTTCCTGCCGCCGACGAGCGAGCCGGCCGGGGCCTGGCGGCCGAAAGCCCGCCGCGAGAATGACTACTTCTGGACCCGAGAGCTGCAGCGGACGAGGTTCTACTCGGGGTTTCCCGATTTTTGGACCCAGGATGCCGCCATGCAGGAGGGCATGGGGCGCGTCTATGACCGCGGCAAGGAGCACCTCGGTACCAGCGACCTGGGGATCATCCGCGTCCGGCAGCGGCTGCTGCAAGCAGCCAAGGCGCTCCGCGATCGCCGGGCCACACCGCCGGCAGCCGACCATCCCGAGCTGTACCAGGTGCGCGCCGCGGCCGTGCTGCTGCCCAACGGGGTGCCCTGGTTCGAGGCAACCGACGAGCAGCGGCGAGTAATCCCGGGAGTCAATCAGGCCGGGGTATGAGGAAGGAAC
>DATGVV010000134.1:0-6338 GCA_035299885.1 Chloroflexota bacterium
TCAGGCGGGCGGCCCTCAATAGCTATGACTCGCCCCAGTTACAGCGGGACCAGCTGCTGACTGAAGTTCGCGCCGGCTGCCCTCATGAGGACCTACGCGATTGGCTGCAGATGGTGGACGCAGCCGGCGAGCTGCGCGTGCTCGAAGGCGTGGACTGGGAAGAGAACATCGGGCGCATCACGGAGATGCTGCATCACACGGACGGCGCCCCGGCGGTGCTGTTCGACAAGATCCCCGGCTACCCGGACGGCTTCCGGCTGCTGGTCAACGCGCAAGGCGAGCGCAGCCGGCTGGCCGTGACCTTGGGCTTACCGGTGAACATCAGCGTCATTGACCTGATGGACGAGTGGGAGCGGCGCATGGACTCCGTGGTGCCGGTGCCGCCGGAGATCGTAGCCAGCGGCCCCATTACGGAGAACGTGCTCGAGGGCGACGCCGTCGACATTTGGAAGTTTCCCACGCCCAAATGGCACGAGGAGGACGGCGGCCGGTACATCGGCACCGGCGACAACGTCATCACGCGTGACCCTGAGGACGGCTCGCTCAACGTGGGCACCTACCGGGTGATGATCCACGACAAGAACCACACCGGGCTGTACATCTCGCCCGGCAAGGGCGGGCGCATCCACCGCGACAAGTACTTCGCGCGCGGCGAGGACATGCCGGCGGTGGTGGTGCTGGGCGCCGACCCCTACCTGTTCCTGGCGTCGTGCCTGGAAATCCGGCCCGGCCTCAGCGAGCTGGACTGGGTGGGCGGCATGAGCGGAAAGCCCATGAACTGCATTCGCGGCAAGTACACCGACCTACCAATTCCGGCCAATGCCGAGATCGCCATCGAAGGTTTCCTCAAGCACGACGAGACGCGCCTCGAGGGACCGTTCGGCGAATGGACGGGCTACTACGCGTCCGCCGAGCGCCAGGAGCCGGTGTTCGACATCAAGGCCATCTACCACCGCAACAACCCCATCCTGCTGGGCGTCCCGCCCGAGAAGCCGCCCTACGAGGCGCACCGCTTCCGGCAGTACCTGCGCAGCGCCAACCTGCGGCGCGAGCTGCGGCTGGCCGGCGTGCCGGACGTTGCGGCCGCCTGGTGCCATGGCGTGGGCGGCTGCCGGCTGCTGAACGTGGTGGCTATCACGCAGCGCTACCCGGGCCACGCCCGCCAGGCGGGCCACGTCGCGGCCATGTGCCGGACGGGGGCCTACCTGGGCAGGATCGTGATCGTGGTGGACGAGGACATCGACGTGTCGGACCTCAACGAGGTGATGTGGGCTGTGTGCACGCGGTCGGATCCGGAGCGCTCGTTCGACATCATCAAACGCGCCTGGAGCGGGCCGCTGGATCCGGCGATCCGGCCAGACATCAAGGGCCACAACAGCCGGGTAATCATCGATGCCTGCCGGCCGTTCGAGTGGCGCGACCAGTTCCCTCAGGCGATTGGCCCCAGCCCGGAGCAGAAGCGCATCACGCGTGACCGCTGGTCTTGGATCCTGAATGCCTGAACCTCTTCCAATAGGGGCCAATTTCAAGAGGGCCAAAACGCTGTGGGAGATCTGCCTGGACATCGCGGGCGACATCAACACGCCTTATTACGGGCCGCGGGATATTTGCATCGCGGTGGGCAGCGGGTCGGGGGAACATTACAAGCCGTGGTTTCGGATGTCGACCGGCTCGCCCGTCCTGGCCTATGCGGCGGCGCGGGGGGAGCTGGAATACGTGTTCGTGAATCCCTCGGCCATGCTGACCCAGGCCTACCGCGGCACCGGGCTGTTCAAGGAGGCGCTGCCGCTGCGGGCGGTGTTCAGCTATCCCAGCTGGGATCGCTTCGTTGTGGCCATGCACCCGCGCACGGGGCTGAAATCGCTGGCCGAGGTGAAGGACAAGCGCTACCCGCTCAAGCTATCGATCCGCGAGGACACTACGCACTCAACGCGCGTCTGCACCGACCAGCTGCTGGCTGCCTACGGCTTTACGCTGGAGGACCTGCAGTCCTGGGGCGGCAGCCTGCAGACGAATGGCGGCCCCGGCGATAAGCGGCGGCTCAACGCCATCCGCGAGAGCACCGTCGACTGCGTCATCGACGAGGGCATCACGATGTGGCTGGGCCTCGCGCTGGAGCACGGCTTCGAGCCGGTCACGCTGGAGGACCAGGTGTTCGAGCGGATGACCGCCCTGGGCTGGCGCAAAGTCAAGCTACCGAAGTCTTACGCGCCGCAGCTGAAAGCCGACCACGACTGCATCGATTACAGCGGCTGGCCGGTATACACGCGCGAATCGATGCCGGACGACGACGTCTACAAGGTGTGCGCGGCGCTGGCGGCTCGCGCGGACGAAGTGCCGTGGGAGGACAGCTTCGAAAGCGTGGCCAAGCTGGGCCTCGATAGCGACGCAACGCCCCTGGATGTTCCGTTACACCCGGGGGCGGCTAAATGGTACCGAGAGCAAGGAGCCCTCACCTAGCCTCTCCCTCCGCGGAGGGAGAGGAACTTAGATCTGGGCCTGGATCTTGGGGACCGGCTGCGGCGAAGCGGCGGCCGCGGCCGCTTCGCGCTCGCTGTCGCGGATGAGGGCGCCGGACTTGCGACCCTCCTCCTCGATCAGCGTCCAGATCTCGTCCAGGTACTCCAGGAACTTGATTTCGCGCTTGACGTGCAGCGAGCGCGGCCGCGGAAGGTTGATATTGACGACCCGGCGCACCGTTCCGGGGCGGGAGGTGAAGACGATGACGCGGTCGGCTAGAAAGACTGCCTCATCAATCTGGTGGGTGATGAACAGGGCGGTCTTGTGAGTGCTCTCCCAGATGCGCAGCAGCTCGGCCTGCATGAACTCGCGGGTCTGCGCGTCCAGGGCGGCGAAGGGCTCGTCCAGCAGCAGAACCTCGGGGTCAACGGCCAGCGCTCGGGCCAGGTTGCAGCGCTGCTGCATGCCGCCTGAGAGCTCACTGGGGAAGGCCTTCTCGAAGCCAGACAGGCCGACCAGCCTAATCAGTTCCTGCACGGTCTGCTGCGCCTTGTCGGTCTTGCGCTTGCCCTGCAGCTCGAGGCCATACATGATGTTGTCGTAGACCGTCCGCCAGGGCAGCAAAGAAGGCGACTGAAAGACCACGGCGCGGTCGGGACCGGGTCGCCGGATCTCCTTGCCATCCAAACGGATGCGCCCGCGGCGCAGCGGCAGCAGTCCGTCGACGGCGTTCAGGAAGGTAGTCTTGCCGCAGCCGCTGGTGCCGACGATCGAGATGAATTCACCCTGTTCGACGTCAAGGTTGACCTCTTTGAGGGCGGTGAGCCGGTTTCCGGTCCGCTGGTTGTAGTACTCGACTTCGACGTTGCGGGCTTCGAGCTTCGCCAATGGTTACTCCAATAGTCAGTGATTTCTAGCTAGGAAACAGCAGAGACGTCCGCTCCGACGGTAGCGCGTAGTGTACCTATTTCCGCGCCGGAAAGTTTCGAATTCCTGCTGTGTCCCGGCTCCTATGATATGGTCTGACATTAGACATGGAGGACGGGGGCGCTGTCAAGACCGAAGACGATATGTTTCGCTCGGTCCGGACCCGACGCGTCTCGGACCTGATATCCCAGCAGCTGGAAGCCGCCATCTTTTCTGGCCGTCTCAAGCCGGGCGATCGCCTGCCGCCGGAACGGGAGCTGGTCGATCGCTTCGAGGCCAGCCGGGCCAGCGTGCGGGAGGCTGTCCGGACGCTGGAGCTGGCCGGACTGGTGGCTATTCGGCCCGGCGCCGGCGGTGGCGCCTACGTCACGCAGCCGGACTTCGATCTGGTGGCCAACGCGCTGCGAACCATGCTCCGAGCGGGCCGATTCGAGCTCACCGAGCTGTACCAGGCGCGGCTGCTACTGGAGCCGGGCGTGGCGGAGATCGCCGCCCGCGTGGCCGACGCCGAAGACATTGCGCTGCTGCGCGCGTCTCTTCAGGAAGGTCGCGATCTGCTGGCTCGCAGAGCGCAGACTGCCCCGGCCAGCTACAACTTCCATTTTCTGCTGGCCAAAGCCTCGAAAAGCAACCTGCTGCTGATGCTCATCAGCTCCCTCATGGACCTGGTTCATAAATCCGATCAGGCCAGCGGTCCCCGACCGCACCTGTCGCCGCCCATCGTGCGGGCTCACGAGGCGATCGTGGACGCTGTCGAGCGACACGATGCCGAAGAGGCGCGGCGGCTCACGGCCGACCACCTGCTCCAAATCCAGCAGCAGGTCACTAAGCGCATCGAACGCCTGGCTTCCTAGGCAACAGACAACAGGAGAGGAACATGCCCGTCAAGGACTTGCGCGAGTGGATGGCGCGCGTCGAGGAGCTCGGGGAGCTCAAGCACATCACCAAAGAGGTCGACTGGAACGAGGAGATGGGCGCCATCACCTACATGGTCGGCAAGCAGGAAGGCGGCCCGGCGCTGCTGTTCGAGAACATCAAGGGCTACAAAGACAGCGGCACGCGCCTACTGTTCAACCCCTTCGGCTCCTCGAAACGGCGCATCGCCGTGGCTCTGGAAGAGGACCCGGAGATGCCGATGATGGACCTCATCCGGGCCACGATGAAAAAGCTGGACCGGGCCATCCCGCCCAAGGAAGTCCCCGCTGACAAAGCGCCCGTCAACGAGCACGTGCTCACTGGCGATCAGATCGATCTGCACAAGCTGCCGGTGCCGAAGCATTGGCCGCTCGACGGCGGCCGCTACCTGGGCACGGCCGACTCGGTCATCACCCGCAACCCGGACGGCGGCAACATCAACCTCGGCACCTACCGCATGATGATCCAGGGCAAGGACGAGATCGGCCTGTACCTGTCACCCGGGAAGGACGCCCGGCTGCACATCACCAAGATGTGGGAGCAGGGCAAGCCGGTGGACATCTGCGCCGTGGTTGGCGTTGACCCGCTGCAGTTCCTGCTCAGCTCGCAGGGCTTCCCCAAGAACGTGTCCGAGTACGACTACGTGGGCGGCATCCGCGGCGAGCCGGTGGAGGTGTGCAAGGCCAAGTTCAGCGACCTGCCCATCCCCGCGCGAGGAGACATGGTGCTGGAGTGCGTGGCCGAGCCGCACCGGCTCAAGCCCGAGGGGCCTTTCGGCGAGTTCACCGGCTACTACGGCCGCCCCGAGGCGGACACTCCCGTGCTCAAGGTGAAGGCCATCCACCATCGCACCAACCCCATACTGACCGCGGCGCTGATGGCCGACTATCCGTCGTGCGAGCAGTCGCTGTTCTTCGGCGTCATCCGCTCCGCGAGGATTTGGAATGACCTGGAGAAGATGGGCATTCCGGGTATCAAGGGCGTGTACTCGCACCCGGCCGCCGCGGGCGGTTTCGGCGCGGTCATCGTCCAGATCCAGCAGATGTACGCCGGCCACGTGTCGCAGGCGCTGTCGATCGCCGCCCAGTGCCCCGGCGGCGCTTACTACACGAAATGGATTATCGGCGTGGAAGAGGACATCGACCCGACCGACATGAACCAGGTGCTGTGGGCCATGTCCAGCCGCTGCAACCCGGTGGAGGACATCGATGTCCTGCGCAACACCTGGTCCACCTGGCTGGACCCGACGCAGAACCCGCCGGAGGAGCGGCCTTGGGGCTCAAAGGCGCTCATCAACGCCTGCCGCGAGCACCGCTACCTGCACGTCTTTTCGAAGCGCACGGCCATTCGCAAGGAGATGTACGAGAAGATCACCCGGGAGTGGAAGCAGCTTGGCCTGGAGGGCGAGGCGCCGCGGCTGCTGGCCTTCCACGAGGAAGACCATCGCCACGCGCTGGTCGAGGCCGAGGAGATGGAGCACCATGAAGGCTCCGCCGGCAACGGCGAGCGCAATCCGGACGCCTTCACGCCGCGTGGCGGCAGCGTGACGATGGGGATGTAGATGGCAACCCTCTCCCCAGCCCTCTCCCGCAGGGAGAGGGAGCTACCGACGCTCAAGGCCAAGGTGGTAGCCGCCGTCAGGCTGCTTCACATGGAGGACATCCTCAACTACAGCGGGCACGTCAGCGCCCGGCTGCCGGACGGCAGCGGCTTCATCATCCAGCCGTACATCGAGAGCCGCGCCACGTTAAAGCCCGAGCACCTGCTGTCGCTGGACTTCGACCTCAAGCACCTGCCCGGCTCGCCCCAGCATGAGATGCCAATCGAGACCCGCATCCACTCCGAGATCTATCGGTCGCGGCCGGACGTGCAGGCGGTGGTGCACACGCATTCGGAGCTGGCGGCGGCCTTCACACTGGCCGATGCCAAGCTGGTACCGATGAAATCGCACGCGGCGCGTTGGGCCAGCGGTATCCCGATCCACGCCGATCCGAGCCACATCAAATCGCAGCAGCAGGGCGGGGAGCTGGCCTCCA
>DATGVV010000135.1:0-4152 GCA_035299885.1 Chloroflexota bacterium
CGCAGGATCACGCCGGCCAGGCCGGTGACGAACAGCACCGCCGCCACCGCCAGCGGGTAATTAAGCGGGATGCTCATCCGTGGTGCGCCGTCACGGCCTCTTCGGGCTCGAGCGTGCCGCCTTCGCGGGCGCGTGTGAGCGCGTCGAACTCCTCTGCCTCGGCGACCCGCGCTTGCTCGTCGCGATCCTCAGCGCCTCGGCCGGCCAGGCCAATCGCGCCTACCAGACCCACGGTCAGGACCAGCGAAGCCAGCTCGAACGGCAGCAGGAAATTCGAGTACAGCTCCTGCCCCAGGTTCTGGACGCTGCCGATCTGGGCGGCCCGAGCGGCGCTGATGTTGGCTGCCGGCAGGCCGCTGACATTGATGACGCCAAACGCCACGCCCAGCAGGCAGGCCAGCAGCAGAATGGCCACCGGGGCGGCGATCCCCGCCTGCCTCTGGAACTGGTGGGTCAGCATGCCGCCTCGGATGTCCAGCAGCATCATCGTGAACAGGAACAGCACGATGATGGCGCCCGCGTAGACAATGACCTCAGTCGCGGCGATGAACTCCGCGTTCAGCAGCACGAACATGCCCGCCAGGCAGATGATGGTGAACGCCAGGAAGATCGCGCTGTGCACCGGGTTGCGCCGCAGGATCACATTCAATCCCGAGGCCACTGCCACGGCTGCCAGCACGATAAATAGGGCGACGGACGCCGTCATGACGGCATGCACTGACCGCCACTTCTCATGATCCCTTCCCCCGAACCGGCACGCTCACCGGCTCCTGCCTTTCCACGGGGCCTTCCGGCGCGTCGGCCGGCTTGTTCTCGAGCTCGTGGCCTTGCAGACTCTCGGGATCCGGCATCCGGAACTCCGATGCGCCTTTGGTCGCCTCGTAGGTAGGCTCGAAGTTCCGTCCCAGTTCCATCAGCTGCTGCAGGTTGAAGACCATGTGCCGCCGGCTGAAGACCGCCTGGTCCTGGATATCGCTCATTACCACCGCCTCCACCGGGCAGGCGGCGGCGCAGTAACCGCAGAACAGACAGTGCGACACGTCCAGGATGTACTCCTGCAGGATGCGCACGCGGCGGTCGCCACCCTCTTCCTGGGCGTGGACCTCCAGGCAGTGGCCAGGGCACACCACCTCGCACAGTCCGCAGGCGATGCAGCGGCACTCGCCGGTATCGGGAAAGCTGCGCAGCACGGGCATGCCCCGCTCGCGCGGCAGCTCCGGCCGCCGCATTTCCGGATATTGGACCGTCGTCGGCGGGCGGAAAAAGTTCTCGAACGTGATCTTGAGCCCATCAATCATGGGCGCCAGAGGGAGTTTCATACACCTACCCCGAGACTAGCGGCCACTGTTTTCCAGATAGCCACGATGAAGAAGTTGGCGACGCCCATCGGCAGCAGGACCTTCCAATTGAGCGTCATGAGCTGGTCATACCTGAATCGCGGCCAGGTCGCTCCTATCCAGATGATGGTGAAGATGAGCGCATAGCACTTGGCGATGAACCACAGCCAGCCAGGGATGAAGCCTAGGAACGAGAAAGGCGGCAGCCAGCCGCCGAAGAACAGCAGCACGGCCACGCACACCCAAAGCAGCATCGCGCTCCATTCCGCCGTCTGGTAGATGAAGAACCGCGCGCCGGAGTACTCCACGTGGTAGCCCGCGATCAGCTCCGACTCCGCCTCCGGCAGATCGAAAGGCGGGCGGGCCGACTCGGCCATGATCCCAGCAAAGAAGATGATGAACGCGGGGAGCTGACGGACGATGTACCACGTCCAGAAGCCATTGCTGGCCTGCCCGGCCACGATGTCTTCAAGGTTCAGGCTGTGGGACAGCATCACCACGCCGATGACGGATAGGCCCAGCGTGACTTCATAGGAGATGAGCTGAGCCGAGGCCCGTAGGCTGCCCATCATGCCGTACTTGTTGTTCGAGGCCCAGCCACCCATCACCACCCCATAGACGCTCATCGAGGTCAGCGCCAGCACGATCAGCAGCCCGACGTTGGTCTGTGAGATGACCGGGTGCAGCGTCGTCGATCCAAACTGCCAGTCATTGCTGAATGGCACCACCGCGAAAGCAACGAAGATGGGGACGATGAGCAGCCCCGGCGCTACCTTGAACAGCGTCTTGTCGGCACCGGCCGGGATGGTGTCCTCCTTGACCAGCATCTTGAGCGAGTCGGCCAGCGACTGCAGCAGTCCCTCGGGCCCGACGCGGTTGGGGCCCATGCGGCTCTGCATCCGGCCCAATTCCTTGCGGAAGAAGTACACGTTCACGTAAGCCGACAGGCTGACTCCGGTGAGGACGATAACCACTTTAGCGAGGACGATGAGCGGGTAGTACCACTCCATCAGGCGATCGCTACCTGCTCGTTGAAGCCGGCAAACCCCAGCTCGCGTTCTTCGCGCTTCTCGACCTTCACGGGCACCGCGCCGGCAGCGGCCCGCTCGAACAGACGGTTGATCGCTTCACCTTCGCTGACCACGAATGACGGCTGCACGTAGCCGGGAATCATGGCCACGCCGCGCGGCATGTCCTTGTTCACCTCGACCTTCATCAGCACACCGCCGCTCGCCGAGGAGACCCGCACGTCATCGTTGTCCTCGAGACCCAATGCTGCCGCGTCGCCCGGGCTGAGGGTCACTTTGGCCAATGGGTACAGCCCCAGCAGCCCGTCGGCGTAGCGCGACGTCGTGCCATTCACCCAGCGCTGCGGCCCACTGATGAGCATCAGCGGATATTCGCCCGTGGCCTCGGGCACCGAAATCGCCATCACCTCCTGGTAACGGCAGGTTCCCTCTCCCACTGGGAGAGGGCTAGGGAGAGGGCCTCCAGCGCCGCGTGTGAATCGCGAGTCGCCGTGCGGCCCCAACGGGGTCTCCGGCGCGCGCGCTTCCTGGGCCACCATGATCGAGTCGTGCAGCTGGTTGCCCACCGGGTTGCCGAAGCCCGGCTTCACGATCGGCGGCGGCGGGACCTCGCGCCCGATGGCCTGCTCGAACTCGCGCGTCAGCTCAGTGACGCTGCCGTAGCTGAACCCCTTTGCGTCCTGGCCCAGCTTCTCTGCCACGCGCTTGGCCAGCTCCGTCGTAATGGTCCAATCCGGGCGCGATTGCCCAACTGGCGGAATGGCGCGGTTGAACCACTGAACAGTGCCTTCGAAGTTGGTAAACGTGCCCTGCCGCTCGACATAGCTGCTGGCAGGCAGCAGCACGTCGGCCCGCTTGGCCGTCTCCGACATGAGTATGTCCTGGACGATGAGCGGCACGTTGGGCAGCCGGTCATAGGTGTTCTCACCCACGACGTACAGCGCCTGGATGCCGCTGTCCTCCGACAGCATCCGATCGACCGTGAGACCTTCTTCGCTGGCAGGCTTGAAGCCCGGCAGCCGGTCCGCCAGCACGCCGGCTTCCATGGTCCCCATGGAGTTGTTCTTCTCCGGCAGGAAGACGACGCCATTGCCCTCGCCGCTGACCTTGCCACTGGCCAGCGCCAGGTTGGCTACCGCGGCGCCCACCGCCGCGGCGCGCCCCCGCAGCCAATGGCCGGTGCACACCGCGAACAGTGCCGTCTTCGCCTCGGCGATAGCCCTGGCGGACTGTTCGATGGCCTCGTCGGGCAGCCCATGCGTCGGCTGCGCCGCCGGCAGCGTGCCCTGGATGGCTGGCGCCTCCGGCGCTCCAGGTTCCCTCGCCTCCACCTCTCCCGCCGCGGCGGGAGAGGAACTGGCCCTTAGCGCAGCAACTCGCTGCGCGATCGCCGTCAGCGCCGCGGCTTCTGTCGCGGGCTTGATGCGCAGGTCGATCGTCTTCCACTTCGATAGCTGCGTCCGGTACGGATTGATCTGGACGATGGTCGCGTTGTTGTAGCGCGACATGTTCTGCATCTTCACGCTGGCCACGTCGGCGGCCTGGCTGGCATCGCCCACCACCATGATGACCTCCGCTTGGCGCACGGCCGCGTTCAGGTTGTCGACGGGCTCGAGGCCGGCATCGAGGATCGCCCGCAGCGCGGGCCAGTCAGACACGCTGGCCATGCTGTCCACGTTAGGAGTAGCCAGGGTCTCGCGGGCGAACTTCTGGAGCACAAATGCGTCCTCGTTGCCCATACGCCGCGAGCCGATCACGCCCACGGCTTGGGGATTGCGGCGGGCGGC
>DATGVV010000136.1:0-3987 GCA_035299885.1 Chloroflexota bacterium
GATCGACTGTGCCAGGTCCTGCTCGCCGCTGATGGTTATCTGCTCCGGCGTCACCGCTTGCCCACGCACGAGGTAGCCATCCGCCAGCTTGCCCGTCATCCGGATTTGGACCGGCACCATGGTTTGCAGCAGCGGCTCGAGCCGGACCGTCACCCGGCGCGGATCCGAATCCACGACCTGGTAATCGCGCGAGGTCTCCACCTTCACGTCAAGGCTGTGCAGCCCGGCCGACTGCCTGCTCAGATCCACGGAGGCCTTGAACTCGTCCAGCTTGATCCGGCCCCACGCATCCTGGCTGGCGCGCACCCGGACACGTGCGTCGCCGGGCTTGCCCACCTCGACGAGGCCGGCCGGCAAGCGCGAGGGCTCGATGGGCACGGCCAGCGGCAGCCACTCCTCACGGAAGGGGTTCTGCTGCCAGGTCACCACCATCCAGGTAGCCACGCCCAGCAGGACGGCGATGACTATCCGGAAGACGGTTCCGGTGGGGACGTTCACGAGCCTTTTCGGACAGTGTCCGCGGTCGGTGCCGGGGGCGGGTCATTGCGCCGCCGCCGGAAGCGCAGCGGCCGGATGTTGATTGGGCCGTAGATCTCGCTCAGCAACGCCTCCATGGCCGGTCGGTCCAGGCCGCGATAGAGGGTGCCGTTGGCCGCAATCGACACCTGGCCCGTCTCCTCTGACACGACGAAGCACACCGCGTCGGTCTGCTCGGTGATGGACAGCGCCGCCCGGTGCCGGGTGCCCGAGCCGAGCAGCGCTGGGCTCTCGCTCAGGGGCAACAGGCAGCGAGCGGCAAGCACCCGATCGCCATGCGTTATCACCGCGCCGTCGTGCAGCGGCGAACCGGGGAAAAAGATGGCCACCAGCAGGTCGGCCGTGAGCGCGGAGTCCATCGGGACGCCGGTATCGATGAACTCCTGCAGGCCGGTGGCGCCTTCGATCACGATCAGCCCGCCATAACGCCGGTCGGCCAGGCGTTCAGCCGCGGAGATAATCGCCGTCAAGGCGTGGCTGGCGCCGAGCATCGGCCGGTCGATCTGGCGCTTGACGAGACGCGGCGTGCGGCCCAACCGCTCCAGCGCCCGGCGCAGCTCGGGCTGGAAGATGACCGGGATGGCCACCACCAAGGCCGGCATCGCCGTGCGGATGATGAAGTTCAGGACCGGGAAGGGCGAGAACGAGCTGATGACCGCCGCGGCGACGACCAGCACGATCATGCCGCGCAGCAATTGCACCGCGCGTGTGCCTTCGATGAGCCTCAAGAAGAGGTAGAACAGCAGCGCCACCAGCGCCAGGTCGATGACGCCCGCGATGCTGAAGTGGGTAATGACCCAGACGATCTGACTCACAACAGCATGCTCAGCAGGGCCTTCTGGGCGTGGAGGCGATTCTCGGCCTGGTCAAAGACCACCGACTGCGCGCCATCGATGACTTCATCAGTGATCTCCTCGCCGCGATGCGCCGGCAGGCAATGCATCACCAGCGCGCCCGGCTTGGCCCTGGACAGCAGCCGCTCGTTGATCTGATAGGGGCTGAAGATGCGCCGGCGCTGCTCCTTCTCGGTCTCCTGGCCCATGCTGGCCCATACATCTGTATACAACGCATCAGCCTCGTTGACGAGCACGTCCGGGTTGCGGTCGACGCGTATGCTGGCGCCGGTCTTCTCAGCCTCGCGGCGGGCGAGCGTCACAATTTCAGTCCGAGGCTCGAAAGCGGGCGGCGTAGCCACCCAAACGCTCATTCCCATCTTGGCGCCGGCCAGTAGCAGCGAGTGGCAGACGTTGTTCCCGTCGCCGCAATACAAGAGTACCGCGCCCTTGAGGCTCCCCAGACGCTCGCGCATCGTCTGCAAATCGGCCAGCGCTTGGCACGGGTGCTCGCGATCGCTGAGCGCGTTGACGACCGGCACGCGCGCCGCCTCCGCCAGCTCGACCAGCGACGAGTGATAGCGCACCCTAGCCACGATGCACTGCACCCAGCGCTCCAGGTTGCGGGCAATGTCCGGCACCGCCTCGCGCTCGCCAAGGTTCACCTCGCTGGGCGACATGTAGATGCTGTGCCCGGACAGCTGCTGCACGCCCAAATCGAACGTGAGCCGCGTGCGCAGCGAGGGGTGCTCGAACAGCAGCGCCACCGAGCGACCCTCCAGCGCTTTGGACTGCTCGCCCGCCTTCAGCCGGTCGGCCAGATCGAGCAAATGGGTCAGCTCCTCGGCGGAGAGATCGGCGAGCGACAGAAAGTCGCGGCCGTCAAGCCGCATGGCGACCTCCATCCTCTCCCGCCGCGGCGGGAGAGGGCTGGGTGAGGGTACCCGGAGCATCCTTCAAATGGAGCGCCGTCCGATGCACGCGCACGATCTGCCAGCTCGGATCGAGCGCGGCCACGACTTCCTCGGGACGCACGCTCGCGCCTTCCACGTCCAACCGCAGGCTCATGCCAATGCTTGACGTCGTCGGGGTGCCCTCCCCTAGCCTCTCCCGCTGCAGCGGGAGAGGAACAGGGGCCCACAAGTTCAGCACCGCCGGGCGCATGTCTGACTGCTTGCTGACGCCTTTGCGTATCCGTTCATAGGGTGCTGAGTCTCTGGCCAGGAACTCGGCTAGCCGATCTTGCAGGGACGTGGCGCTGGCTAGGTCCACCACGTAATCGGCTGCGAGCACGTTGCCCATTACCGCTGGAGCGTCCAGCGGCGTCTCAACCGCCCCCCGCAGCTCAATGCCGGGCGGCAGCGCCGGTCGCACCCGCGCCAGGATCTCGTCCGCCGTCAGCTCATCCTCCACCACCACGTCCACGATCTCGGCGTCGCTGGTCACGCCGACCGACAGCGGCGCCGCAAACACCAGCCGCGGCCGAGGATTGAAGCCCTGGCTGTGCGCCAGCTTGAGCCCGGCCCGCCGCAGGATGCGCTCCCAGGTGCGCATCAGATCGAGATGCGAGATGTAGCGCACCGGCTCGCCTTTGCTGAACGTGAGGCGGAAGCGGCGCATAACGGGGGTCCCCGCCGAGTTTACCGAGGCGGGGTAAGTCATGCATAGAGCGTACTCTCTAAGCGTGCGTGAGGAGCTGGTCACGGCCGCCTGCCAGGTGCTCGGCAGCGTGACGGGCAGGCTCGCCTCGCGCGATGACACCGTGCCTCCGCCGAATCCCGGTTTCGTGGTGATCAAGCGCTGCTGCCTGGGTGACGTGCTGGCCAGCACCGCCCTGCTGGACGCCATCCGCCGCCGCTACCCGCTGTCCCGGCTCGACTACGCCACCAGCTCCTACTCCCAGCCGGCGCTGGCCGGCAATCCCGACGTCTCGCACGTGATCCAACCAACGGTCGCCGAGCTGCGCCACGGCCGCTATGACGTCGCCATCACCCTGGAGCGCTCGCCGCTAGCCGGAATGCTGCCGTGGCTGGCCGGCATCCCCATTCGCGTGGGCCTCAACAGCCTGAGTCGTGGCTTCGCCCATAACCTGCGCGTGGCCTGCCCGCCCGATCGTTCCGAGGCTGCGCTGGCTCTGGACTGCGCCGCCGCGCTGGACATCCCCGTTGCTGGCGCGCGGCCCAAGTTCTGCCCGTCGGAGGCCGAGCTTGCCCGCGCCGAGGAGTTGCTGGCCGGCGCCGGTACAGCCCCGCTGGTGGCAATGGCGCCGGGCGGTGGGGTCAACCCCGGCATGCGCCTGGTGACCAAGCGCTGGCCGGCTGAGCGCTTCGCCGCGCTGGCGGATCGGCTGTCCCGCGACGGTCTGCGCACCGTGCTCGTCGGTGGCCCCGAAGACGCCGCTTTGAGCAATGGCGACGCCCTCGACCTGATCGGCAAGATTTCGCTCGGCGAGACTGCCGCCATCATCCAGCGCTGCCGCCTGTTCGTCGGCAACGACTCAGCCCCGCTGCATCTGGCTGCCGCCGTGGGCACGCCCTGGGTGGGTATCTTCGGCCCCTCGGACCCGATGCGCCACCGCCCGTTGGGGGCCGGCGAGGTGGTGGCCGCTCCAATCCCG
>DATGVV010000137.1:0-13960 GCA_035299885.1 Chloroflexota bacterium
CCTGGCTCTTCCGCACAAGGTCTGCCAGCTGACGGCCCACTCGCAACGGATTGAGCCTCTGGCGGAGGCCGTCGAGCCTCGAAGGTAGCCACGGCTCGGGTGCGTCGAGCGCGGCGCTCAGCGCCGCCGCCAGCGCGGAGCAATCGCGCGCGTCGACCGTCCAAACGCCGGCCAGCCCCGCGGTGTTCTCGCGCAGGGCTGGGTGGTCGTGCGCGACCACGGCCGCGCCGCAGGCCAGGCCCTCGACCACGGCGATGCCGAAGTTCTCCTGCAGCGATGGGTGGCAGAACACGGCCGCGCGGGCGTAGAGCGCCTGCAGGTCAGCATACGGCAAGTGGCCCATCAGCCTGACCGACGGGAGCTCGGCCGCCAGCCGCTCCAGCCGGGCACTCTCCGGGCCGCTGCCGACGATAGCCAGCTTGGCCAGCGGGTGGGCCGCGGCCACGGCCGGCCAGGCGGCCAGCAGCGTCCCGTAGTTCTTGCGGGCGTAGGCATGGCCCACGGCCAGCACCAGAGGTTCTTTGGGAAGGCGGGCCAGCGAGGTCCGCCAGGCGTCCAGGTCGAGTGGGATGGGCAGGACGGTGATGCGCTCGCGGAGAATGCCGTAGGCCTCGGCCACGCGCCCGGCCGCGAACTCGGAGCGAGCCACCACGGCCTGGGCCGCTCGGGCGGCAGCGGCCTCCCACTCCGCCTGCGCCCTCAGCAGCTCAGCGCTTGCGCCGTCCTCGAAAGGCAGCACTTCCACCAGCACCGCCTCGCAAAAGGCAATGAAGGGGGTCCGGCGGGGCTTGGCGGCCCACAGCCAGCCTTCGCCGTCGATGCCCAGGATGGCCTCATAGCGCTCCAACCCGGGCCCCAGAGCGGCATTGAGCCGGCGGCGCTCCTCGAGCTCAGCCGCTGTCGTCGCAAAGCGGCTGGTGTAGACCAGCTCGGCCTGCATGCCGGCGAGCGCCAGGGCATCGACCAGCCGGTTCTGGGAAACAGTCGTGCCCGAGCCCGTCTCTACCGAAGCCGGCCAGGGACTAACGATGCCGATCATGAGTCCCGTTCCCGCCGCGGCCGGTGAGGGAACCTACGCCCGCTTGACCTCGATCTGGCCGTTCTCCACCCGCGTCTCGAACAGCGGCGCCTCGAACGTCGCGGGGCCATGGACGACCGAGCCGTCCGCCAGGTCGAACTGCGAAGCGTGCCACGGGCAGATGACCGTGCGGCCCTCCAGCGTGCCTTCATCCAGCGGGCCGCCGGCGTGCGGGCACACGGCCGAGATCGCGTACAAGCGGCCATTCTGGCGGCACAGCAGCACGGGCACGTCGCCGGCCTTAGCGCGCACCAGCTTGCCGTCCGTGACCTCGCCATCGGCGATAACTGGCGTCCACTCATCCGGACCTTCCAGCCACGCGGTGCGGTTCACCTTCGTGCCCATACGGAACACCAGGTCGCCGCCCAGGTAGGACGCGGCGAGAGCCAGCCCGTAGCCTGCCAGGGAGGCCGTTACGCCCGCCGCTCGTGCGCCGGAGCGGCGCAGCGACAGCGAGCTGAGGAACAGCGACAGCGAGCCGGTGTTCAGGAGCGCGTGCGCCAGTCCGGTGCGGCGTTCCTTGCCATAGGTGTCGTGCCAGTCGGCCACGCCCGTCAGGGCCGCGCCCACAGCGCCCAAGCAGCCCACGCCCACCAGCACGTCCGCCGCCTTGGCCAGGCGCTCGTCGCCGGCGCTGCCTATGTCGAGCATCATGGCGCAGGTCCAGGCGCCAATCGGAATATCGGTCATAGCCGGGTGCAGCGGGTGCTCGAACCAGACCCCGTTCAGGACGTCTTTGGCCAGCTTGGCTGGCTCGCCACCCTGCTTCAGCAGCTGCCCCAAGGCATTCTGCAAGCTGTCCGCCAGCGGCTCCAAAAAGGTGAGCTGATCCAAAGCTTGCTCGATGAAGTGCAGCACGGGCGCCTCCTCCTACGAGATCGTCGGGTTAGGGTTGCGGCGACCTGTCAGCAATTTTCGTGACAGTGCAGGGGAAGGAAGTAGGCGCAGCGCCAGGCCGAAGCCCAGGCCCGTCAGCAGCCAGAACAGGGTGATGCCGGCCAGTGAGTGCAGCCGGAAGTCCAGCACCAGCGGCAGCGGCGCGCGGATCGCGTCCGGGTTGTTGGGCAAGCCGAAGAACAGCACGACCGAACCGGCCGCCACGATGCCCAGGGTCAGGGCCGAGGCGCCCAGCTGTCCCAATCGCGGCGCCGCCCTGCGGCCGGCGCCGTAGGCCGCCGCCACCAGCAGGATCGCTCCCACGAGCATCGCCAGGTAGAGCCGCTGCCGGAAGTCGATCGTGTCCGGATCACCCACGCCGGGCGGGTTGGCTGGGTACTTCAGGAACGGCAGCAGCCCCACTGCCCAATAGGCCGCCAGCGCCAGCAGCAAGCCGCGGCGCAGACGGCCCCACGACCCGGGCAGGTGTGGCTGCGCGATGGCGTAGGCCGAGCCGAACAGCAGGCCCCAGGCGATGCCGTAGATGGCGTAGCCCAGGAACAGCCCCTTCTTCTGTGTTGGCCGGTCCACAACTGGCGGCGGCTCGGCGATCCCGTGGCGGTCGGCCGCGTGCACTTGTTCCTCGACGCTGATCGCCCTGTCGACGATTGGTTCGGTCCACACAAACTGGACCGTGGCCACCAGCAGGCCGGCAACAAGGCCGGCCAGGAGGGCCGCCTTGATCACGACCCCTAAAGGATCGAACGTCAACTAATGGCAGGGCAGAGCGGCGATGTGGCGGGAATCGTGGACCAGCTCGTGGATGAAGTTCTGATCGAAGGCCACGTTGCCCTGCACCATGCTCAGCAGCAACCCTTGATCGAGCGCCAGCACATACA
The DNA here is from genome assembly GCA_035299885.1 of Chloroflexota bacterium. Lineage (GTDB taxonomy): Bacteria > Chloroflexota > JAJPGV01 > JAJPGV01 > JAJPGV01 > DATGVV01. The sequence continues at coordinate 2,854 of DATGVV010000137.1, forward strand.
GCAGCGCGACCGCCACAACAACTGCAGGGATCAGCCTGCGGACGTCAAGGCCGGGATAGGTTGGGGCTGAAATCATGCTGCGATTGTATACCGAAGACGGGACGTCGGCCTTGAGGATTCTTCGCCCCCGCGGCTCAGAATGACATGGTTCTTACGACGCCACACGCGCCCGCTGCGCGTTCTGGTAGGCCCGGCTGCGCAGGGTGGAGGGCAGGATGTGGATGGCCTCGCGGTACTTGGCGACCGTGCGCCGCGCTACGAACATGCTCTGCTCGTGCAGCTCGCCCGCGATCTCCTCATCACTCAGCGGATGATCGGCCGCCTCGTTGGCGATGATCTCGCGGATTGCGTCCTTAATAGCCAGCGAGCCGTCGAACACGTCGTCGAAGCTGATCACGCGCTTGCTCGGCAGCAGCATGTACTTGTTGGCCGTTGCGCGGCTGACCGTCGACTCGTGTAGGCCTACTCGGTAGGCCACTTCCGACCGCGTCAGCGGCTTGAGATGCCGTATGCCGTGATCCAGGAAATCACTCTGGGCCTCCACGATCGATGCGGTGATCTGGCGGATGGTATCCCAGCGTTCGCGGATGAATCCAATAAAGAACTTCGCCTGGTTGGTGTGCTTGCGGATGAAGTCGCGCTCGTCGGCTGCGAGGTCCTGCTCGCTCAGCAGCTCACGGTAGAAGTCGTTGATGCGAAACTGGTAGCGCGCCTCCTCCAGCACGTCCACAGCATAACCGTCGTCGGTTGGCCGAATGGCCACGTCTGGCCGTACCACGCCGCTGTCCCCCGTGGACATGCGCTGGCCTTTGTGCCACAGCTGCCAGGCTGGAAACGGCGTGAGGTTGTCCTTGATGAATGCCCAGCTGGCCAGGACGGCATCCGCTTTGACTTTGAGCCTGGTGCTGACGACGTCGAACTTGTGCTGGCCCAGTTCCTCGAAGCATTCGTTCAGGAGGCGCATCGCCAGCTGATCGCCCTTGCCCTCCTCGGACAGGTGCTTCAGCTGGATGATCAAGCACTCCCGCGGGCTGCGCGCGCCGACGCCTGGCGGATCCTGCTGCTGCAGCGCCAACACAACTGATCGCACGCGCTCGGGGCTGACGCCGCAAGCCTCCGCAACCTCCTCGTCGCCCACGGTCAGATAGCCGGAATCGTCCAGGCTGCCGATGAGATATTCGGCGATGGGCGCATCCTCGTCCGGTATGGCCGCCAGCAGCGGCTCGAGGAGGGTCTCCTGCAGGCTGGTTTCAGAGGCAGCCAGGGCCACCGGGTCGTAGTCGTCGTCGCTCGAGGGCGTGGCTTTGGTGTCTACGCGCCAGTCGTAGGAGTCGTCTTCCCAGGGGGCCGTGCTCTCCGCGGCTGAGTCGGTCGCCGCGGACGATGCCTCCGGCACGCATTCCGGGCAGCGGCCGTCCTGCATGGGGCTGCCGCACACCGAGCACGTCTCCCGCTCCTCCACTTCGAGCGCCGGATTGTCGACCATCTCCTGCTCGATGGTCTGCTGCAATTCTTCCGACGACAGCTGCAGGATCTTGAGGGAGCTGATCAGGTTCGCCGTGATGGCAATGCTGATCTGCGGTTGGAGGGTCTGGGATTGTTCTAGGTCCACGTGATTCCCATAAATGTGCGCTACAGCGCAAATATCGTGCCACCGTCAGTGGGCGATAATCAAGGTATGGAAGGACGAATTTGGCGGCTGCGGTAGCCGGCCGCGTGCGTGTTGCCCCGCGCGGCACCGAGCGAGTCGACAACTGGTGGTTGGAGCCGCTGATCACGGTCGTGGTGCTGGGCACCTTCGTGCTGTACACCACCTGGGCCATGGTGTTTGGCACCGGTACGCCAGGCCACTTCGCCTACTACGCCGATCCGTACTTATCCCCGTTCTACTCACCCTGCGTGACGGCCAACTGTCCGCAGGATACGTTCCCGATCATCCCCTGGGCCTTCTCGCCCGCCTGGCTCATCTTCTATTTCCCGCTCGCTTTCCGCCTGACCTGCTACTACTACCGCAAGGCGTACTACCGCTCCTTCTTCTGGGCGCCCCCGGCCTGCGCGGTGCCTGATGCCGCCAAGCGCTACAACGGCGAGACTCGCTTCCCGTTCATCATCCAGAACATCCACCGCTACGCCTTTTGGGGCGCCATGCTGATCCTGTTCTTCCTATGGTGGGACACCGTCAAGGGCTTCATCTATCACGACCACTTCATGCTGGGCGTCGGCTCTTTCGTGTTGCTCATCAACGTCACCCTGCTGTCGCTGTACAGCTTCTCTTGCCACTCCTGCCGGCACCTGGTGGGCGGCTACCTGGACGTGCTCTCCGGGCGGTCGCTGCGCTACAAGGCCTGGAAGCTCGTGAGCAAGCTCAACGAGCACCACATGCTGATCGCCTGGTGCAGCCTGGTCGGCGTGATGCTCACGGATGTGTACGTGCGGCTGGTCGCGGGGGGTGTTATTCCTGACTTGCGAGTGGTGTTTTAAAGATGGCGACTGAACCGTACGAGACCCGCGAATACGACGTGATCGTGGTCGGCGCGGGCGGCGCCGGGCTGCGGGCGGCGATCGAGGCTTCGGCTCAGGGCGTCAAGACGGCGCTCATCTGCAAGAGCCTGCTGGGCAAGGCCCACACCGTGATGGCCGAAGGTGGCATTGCCGCGGCCCTGGGCAACGTCTGGCCCGAGGACAACTGGAAGGTCCACTTCCGCGACACGATGCGCGGCGGCAAGATGCTCAACAACTGGCGCATGGCCCAGATCCATGCCCAGGAAGCGCCGGATCGCGTGCTGGAGCTGGAGGAGTGGGGCGCCCTGTTCGATCGCACCAAGGACGGCCTCATCCTGCAGCGTGATTTCGGCGGCCATCGCTACGCCCGCCTGGCCCATGTGGGCGACCGCACCGGCCTGGAAATGATCCGCACGCTCCAGCAGCACGCCGTCCACAAGGGTCTCGACGTGTTCATGGAGTTCAACGTCCAGCGCCTGCTCAAGGATGGCGACAAGATCTCGGGCGCCTTCGGCTACTGGCGCGAAAGCGGCACTTTCGTGCTGTTCAAGTGCAAGGCGGTAGTGCTGGCCACCGGCGGCGTGGGCAAGGCCTGGAAGGTGACCTCGAATTCCTGGGAGTACACCGGGGACGGCCCGGCAATGGCCCTCAACGCTGGCGCGGACCTGATCGACATGGAGATGGTCCAGTTCCATCCCACCGGCATGATCTGGCCGCCCAGCGTGCGCGGCCTCCTGGTCACGGAGGGCGTGCGTGGCGATGGTGGCACCTTGCGCAACGCTTCGGGCGAGCGCTTCATGTTCAATTACATCCCCGAATTCTTCAAGGCTGAGACGGCCGATAACGAAGCAGAGGCCGACGCCTGGTATACCGACAAGGCCAACAACCGCCGCACGCCTGATCTCCTGCCGCGCGACGAGGTGGCGCGGGCCATCAACACCGAAAGCAAGAGCGGCCGCGGCTCGCCGCACGGCGGTGTGTTTCTGGACATCGCGTCACGCCGTCCGGCCGACTACATCCAGAAGCGGCTGCCATCCATGTACCACCAGTTCAAGGAGCTGGCCGACGTGGACATCACCAAGGAGCCGATGGAGATTGGCCCCACCTGCCACTACATCATGGGTGGCGTTCGGGTGGACGCCGACACCGCGGCTACCACCGTCAAGGGCCTGTACGCGGCCGGCGAGGTCGCCGCTGGCCTGCACGGCGCAAATCGCCTCGGCGGCAACTCGCTGTCCGACCTGGTGGTCTTTGGCCGCCGCGCCGGCTTGTACGCGGCCGAGTACGCCAAGGGTCTGACCAGCATGCCCGACGTAAATCCGGAAGAGATCGATTACACCATCCAGGTGATGCTCAAGCCGTTCGGCAATGGCGGCGGAGAGAACCCGTACGCCATCCATGCCGACCTGCAGGAATGCATGCAGAACAACGTGGGCCTCATCCGGATCGAAAGTGAGATGATGCAGGCCCTGAACGTCCTCCAGAAGCTGAAGGACCGACTGGAGAAGGTCACCGTCGTGGGCAGGCGGACCTACAATCCCGGCTGGCACATGGCGCTCGACCTGCAGAACATGCTGCGCGTCTCCGAGTGCTGCACGCTGGCGGCCCTGGAACGCAAAGAGAGCCGGGGCGGCCACACGCGCGACGACTACCCCAGCACCGATCCGCACTTCGCCAAAGTCAACGTCGTGATCCGGCCCCAAAATGGCGAGCTTGTCCTCAGCCAGGAACCACTGCCGGAGATGCCGGACGACCTCAAAGCGTTACTCGAGGAGAGCCACTGATGGCGCAAGTTGTTCCTCTCCCACCGCGGTGGAAGAGGCAAGGTGAGGGAGCCTAGTGGCTGCCATAGCTGAGCGCCCGGCGGAATCACCCGCCGCCACAGAGACCGCCGGTAGGGTCACCATGCGCGTGTGGCGTGGCGAGGCCAGCGGTGGCGAGTTCAAGGAGTACACCGTGCCCATGGAAGAGGGCATGGTCGTGCTCGACGTTATCCACCGCATCCAGGCCACCCAGGCAAACGACCTGGCCGTGCGCTGGAACTGCAAGGCCGGTAAATGCGGCTCGTGCAGCGCCGAGATCAACGGCACGCCGCGGCTCATGTGCATGACCCGCATGAATACCTTCGAGCCCGGCCAGGTCATCACCGTCTCGCCCGTCAAGACGTTCCCCATCATCAGGGACCTGGTCACGGACGTGTCGTTCAACTTCGAGAAGGCCAAGGAGGTGCCGGCGTTCAAGCCCAAGCCGCCGGACCCGGACGGCAAGCGGCGCATGTTCCAGGAGGACATCGATCGCGTCCAGGAATTCCACAAATGCATCGAGTGCTTCCTGTGCCAGAACGTGTGCCACGTCATTCGTGACCACGAGGAGAACAAGAAGCACTTTGCCGGCCCGCGGCTGTTCGTGCGCCTGGCCGCGCTGGAGATGCACCCGCTCGATACCAATGACCGGCGTGAGCTGCTGAAGGCCAAAGCCGGCCTCGGCTACTGCAACATCACCAAGTGCTGTACCGAGGTCTGTCCCGAGCACATCCACATCACCGACAACGCCATCATCCCGCTGAAAGAGCGCGTGGTCACCGAGTATTACGACCCGCTCGCCTGGATCGCCCGCAAGCTCAGCGGTCGCGATCGCCGCGGCGGCATCGTGGAGTAGCCGCGCGCTCTAAGGGCGAATGATTTCGACGATCGCCGCGCCTCGCGCGGCGAGCTCGTCATCAAAGGTAACGAGCGGCACGCCCAGCCGAGCGGCTACGGCGACATAGAGCGCGTCTGCGCCGCGTAGCCGGTGGTCGGCTGCAACTTGGGCTGCTTGCCGTCCCAAAGGTCCGTCGATCGCGACGACCTGGAGTCGGGGCACGGCTTCGATCAGCTCCAGCGCTCGCCGGCCTTCGGCTGCCTGGCCGCTGCGTCGGGCGATGGCGCCCGCGACTTCTGCTAGCGCAATGGCTGGTACCGCTATGACGGCAGCGTGCGGCAGGTGCTCGTTGAGCCAGGCCACGGCCGTAGGATGGTTCGCGTCCCGCGGCAGCTCGCGGCTGACCCACACGCTCGCATCGATCACCACCTAGAGATCGCGGCGCTGCTCCCGGACGGCTTCCACCGCATCCTGAGGACCCTGCCAATGCGCACTGATTTCCGCGGCCAGCGCGTCAGCCCTCTTTGACCATTCTGCCCACGCTGCCTTGGGGTCGAGTGGCTCCGCTGGCACTAGGCGGGCTACCACTCGCCTGCGATTGCAGATCTCAAATGTCTCGCCTTGGGCAGCCCTCTTCAGGATCTGGCTCGCTCGGTCACGAAGCTCCCGAACCCCGATTTTTGTGGCCATATCCTTGTAGCCACAAGTGTAGCTCCCGGCTGCGGTACGATGCCCCGCACAACTGCATATGGCCCAGCCGAAACCGGCAGTGTTTATGTAAGCGTCTAGCGTTCGAGCGGAGGCAGACATGACGAGAGTCGTGGCCCACATCCCTGTGTTCGTGGTCTCTACTGTGCTTGTGGTGTTGTCGGCCTGCGGCGGAGCAGCGCCCGCCACGCCGGTTCCAAGTGCGGCGGCGCCAGCTTCAGCTGCCGTCCCGGGCAAGCCCGCGGCTTCAGCGGGTGTGGCGGCCAAGCCGGCCAGCTCAGCCCCCGCGGTAGCCATGACGTACGGAGTCCTGCCATCGGTAGGGAGCACGCCTGTCTATGTGCCCATCGAGAACGGCACGTTCGCATCCCAGGGCCTTGACATAAGCGTGCAGCCATTTACCGACACGGTCCAGATCATGGTCTCGGTCGGCAGCGGACAGCTGCAGCTGGGCGGCATCACACTCGGCGCCGCGGCCTTCAACGCCCTGAACCGTGGCGTGGACCTCAAGGGCCTGGCGTCCCTGAACCAGGACCCGCCGGGCCATGGCACGCTCGCGCCAATGGTGGTGCGAGCCGACCTGTGGGATTCCGGTGTGCTGCGCACACCAGCCCAGCTCAAGGGCCGCAAGCTGGCGGTGAATGCCAAAGGCGTGATCCTGGAGTACACCATGGCCAAAATCCTGGCTAAAGGCGGCCTCAAGCCGAGCGACGTCGAGCTGACCTACATGCCCTTTCCCGACATGGTCACGGCCCTGGGCAACAAATCAATCGACGGCGGGATGATGGTCGAGCCCTCCGCCACTCAGGCGATCACCAAGGGCGTTGGCAAGCTGTTCTCCGACGACCACGCGTCCGGCACGCAGTACGTGGTCATCGTGACCAACGCCAAATTCGCCGAGTCGCATCGCGACGCCATCGAGCGCTTCCTGCAGACCTACATCGAGTACGTGCGCAAGTTCAGCGACGGCGGCCTGAAGAAGGACAACCAGGCACTGGGCTTCGTGGAAAAGTACACCAAGGTGACGCCCGATATCACCAAGCAGGTGCCGGACCCCTACTGGCCCAAAGACGGGCGGGTGAACCTGGCCTCGCTCGAGGACCAGCAGAGTTACTACTTGAGCGTGAAGTCCGTGGATTACAGCCAGCCCATCGGGCTGGCCAGTTTCATGGATGAGAGCTATCTGGCCAACGCCCTCAAGCGCCTCGGCGGCTGACGCGTGCGGGGAGCGTGCCTGGTAACGTAAACGCATGGCCGCTCCCAAAGCCGTTGTTTACACCGAAGACAGCTTTTCGATCCTGAAGGTCGGGCCCATGGGCCCCTACGGCAACAACGCCTACCTGCTACACGATGCCGAAGCCAAGGACGCGTTGCTGGTCGATATGCCGCTGGACGAGGCGCCGCTGCTGCAGGCCATCGCCGAGATCGGCAACGTCCACCAGATCGTCGCCACACATTGGCATCGCGACCACTGGATGACCTACGACCCGGTCCGCAAGGCTACGAACGCGCCGGTGCTCGTCGGCGACAAGGAGATCAACATCCTACCCGAGCGCATCGACAAGCGCATCGCCCATGGCGATGACGTGAAGGTCGGCAGCAAGCGCGTGACGATCCTGCACACACCCGGCCACACACCCGGCTCGATCTGCCTGAAGATCGGCCGGGCGCTCATCAGCGGCGACACACTCTTTCAGGGTGGCCCCGGCCGCACCTCGGTGCCCGGCGACCTGGGCATCATCGTGAGCTCGATCGTCACCCACCTGCTGCCGTTGGAGGACGACGTCACGGTCATGCCCGGCCATGGCCCGAACACCACCATCGGCGACACCCGGCGCGAGTACGTCGAGTACGAGAAGTACCCCTGGCCAGCCGACTACTTCGGCGACGTGGAGTGGCTGAGGCCGCCTCCGGCGCGCTAGTTGTGCGGTGAGACGCCGCTAGTTATTGCCGGTAATAGGCTTGAACTTGCCGACGTACTGCTTGCGGATGAACTCCACCATCTGATCGCTCGGCGCCTCAAACATCATGCGCACCCGGTAGTTGTTGTTGGTGGGGTTGCGCTCCACCTTAGTGATCTCGGCCGGCAGGAATATCTCGTCCCGGAACCTTGGCCCCATGAAGGTGGCCACCACCTGCGAGCTCACCGCCAGCAGGAACTTGGGCAGCTCGCACACGGCGTATTCCCGGCCCGCTTCAATAGTGGTGCCCTTGTACGGTACGAACGCGCGAAGGCCACCCTGGGCTTCGAGCGACACGGGCATCGCCACCTTGAAGGCCACGCTGTCGTACCGTTTGCGGTTCTGGAGGTAGGAGATGATCGCGTCCTGGTAGCCCACCCGCGGGTTGAGGAACGCCAGGCGGATGACCTGGCCCTTCTCGTCTTTGTCGGCCTCAACTTGGACCATCTGGCAGTCGAAGAACAGGGCTTCAGGCCGGTTGGGCAGCTCAAACCGGATCTGGTGAGTGGCGTCCAGCGGCAGCTGCTCCATGCTCGGCATGTAGACGGCGCAGCCGCCGCCGCCTAGGCTGAACATGCGGCACTGGCGCCTTAGGTCGTCCGAGGATTGGAGATACACGGTGGTCGGGATGTCCATCCGAGTGCGGACGTAGTGCCTCCGCTCTCGGTCCGCGGGCCAGGGGCTCATCGCTCAAATTATGGCTGTTTTCTTCTGGCGTTCTGGGCATCCTCAAGCGCCACGCTGGCGTGGTCGAGACTTTAAGTGTGACCGCAGCCGCCCTTTGTCATGCCGAACGCGGTGAGGCATCCGCGCCTTGGGTGACGGATTCCTCGCTTGGGCTCGGAATGACAAGAGACGTGCTGGTGCTAGCCTAGGCCGATGCAGCGTTCCCGGCCGGCATTGTTTGGCGCCCTGTTTGTGGTGGGGCTGGTCTTGGTCGCCGCCGGCGGCCTGTTTACCGTCCAGTTCAGCCAGGCCACCGCGGCGTGCTCCGAGGTGCCTCGGCCGGACACGTGCGCTTTCGCCTGGCCGCCGGCGGCCGGCGCCAACGCGCTGTTCGCGTCGATGGCTGGGCTCCTGGCGGCCATCGTCCTGGCTATCACGGTTGGCATGAACGTGCGCCGCGATCCGGCGCCCAACGTGGCGCTGGCGAACCAGCTGGAGTACGAGGAGCGTTACCTCGACTGGTACCGCCAGCGGCGGGCACAGCTCGACCAGTGGACGACTCTGGCCCAGGCCGGGGCGCGGGAGAGGCAGATCCAGGCCGAGGCCGACCAAGAAGCGGCCATCGCGGCTCAGGCCGAGGCCGAGGTCACCGCCGCTCTGTCAGGCGACGGGTCCTGGCAGCAGGAACACGAGCCCACGCCCGAGGACACCGCGGAGCAGCGACGCAGGGCGCGTTTGTCGGAGCGTTTGCTCCGCCTGGCGAAATCCAAGCCCGAGGCGGTGGCCTCCGTCGTCAGCGGCTGGATAAACCAGCCCTCCCGCTAAGTCTCAGTCCAGCGAGAACGGCGGATAGCGGTCGGTGAGGCCGCCCTGGAAAGCGCTCACACGCAGCGTCCAGCGACTTAGTCCAGCGGCCAGGTAGTAGGGTCCCGCGGGGTATTGCCCGCTGATCAGTACCGGGATCCACATCACCAGCCACAGCGCGAACACCACAATGCTAATGGCCACGATGCAGATGAAGTGCGGGACGAGGATGAGCTGCTTGACGTAGAAGCCCAGGACCGGGACGGCCCACCAGCGGTTGTTGCTCTCCGGGATGTGAAAGGTCACCGCCACGGGATGCTCTGCGCTGCGCATGCTGAACGGCGGGTAGCGATCGGTCAGCCCCACGAAGAACGCAAACAGGCGCACGGACCAGCGCAGATAGCCGCCCACCAGCCCATAGCCCCACTCGGGCATGCGCCCGCCAAAGAGCACCGGCACCCACAGGATCAGGAAGGCCAGGCCCGCCGCGGTGAGCTGAACGCCTCGGTCATCGCTGCCTGGGTTCGAGCTCAACGTAATGGTCGGACTGAACAGCAGGCTCAGCACCGCCAGGATAATGAAGTGTGGGATGAGGATGATGGCTTTGGCCATGCCGCCAAGGATCGGAATAGCCCAGAAGCGCTGCCGCCGCCGGTCTGTTTCGAACTGGGCGCCTGCTGCATCAAAGGCCATGTGCGGGAATTGTAGGCAGCCATAATTACTTGACCATGGCCAAAAAGTGGGTGTACCTGTTCAGCGAAGGCAGCGCCGACATGCGCGATCTCCTCGGTGGCAAGGGGGCGGGCTGCGCCGAGATGACGCGCGCCGGCCTGCCGGTGCCGCCCGGCTTCACCATCACCACCGAAGCCTGCAACGCCTATTACGACAGCGGCGAGCGCTTCCCGGACGGCATGTGGGAGCAGGCCATGGACGCGCTGAAGCACGTGGAAGGGCAAACCGGAAAGAAGCTGGGCGACGCCGCCAACCCGCTGCTGGTTTCGGTCCGGTCGGGGGCCAAATTCTCCATGCCGGGCATGATGGACACCGTGCTCAACCTGGGCCTCGACCCCGAGACGGTAGCAGGCCTGGCCAAGCTGACGGACAACCCGCGCTTCGCCTACGACGCCTACCGCCGCTTCATCCAGATGTTCGGCAAGATCGTGCGGGACATCGCCCCCGAGCTGTTCGAGGATCAGCTCGAAGCGGCCAAGCAGCACAGCGGCTCCAAAACCGACGCCGATCTCGACTCCGATTCGCTCAAGACGCTGGTCACTACCTTCAAGGGCATCGTCAAGAAGGAAACCGGCGAGGACTTCCCCGACGAGCCCTACAAGCAGCTGGAGCAGGCCATCATGGCCGTCTTCCGCTCCTGGAACAACAGCCGCGCCATTGCCTATCGCAACAACAACAACATCCCCCACAGCCTCGGTACCGCCGTCAATGTGCAGACCATGGTGTTCGGCAACATGGGCAACGATTCCGGCACCGGTGTGGCGTTCACCCGCGATCCGTCCACCGGCGAGAAGAAGCTGTACGGCGAGTACCTGCTGAACGCCCAGGGCGAAGACGTCGTGGCGGGCATCCGCACGCCACACCACATCTCTGAGATGGAGCGCGAAGTGCCCCGGGTGTATCAGCAGTTCGCCGAGATCGCCCAGCGCCTCGAGCAGCACTATCGCGACGTGCAGGACATGGAGTTCACCATCGAGCGCGGCAAGCTGTACATGCTCCAGACGCGCTCAGGCAAGCGGGGCGCGGACGCCGCCGTCAAGATCGCCGTGGACATGGTCCAGGAAGGGCTGATCGACAAACAAGAGGCGGTCATG
>DATGVV010000138.1:0-3558 GCA_035299885.1 Chloroflexota bacterium
CCGAGCCCAAGCCGCTAAACGTCATGGGCTTCGACACCATCGGCGAGATCCTGCGCCACCCGCTGCACGACGAGTTCTGGCAGGAGCGCTCCGCGTCGGCCAAGCTGCACCAGATCAAAGTGCCGCTGTACTCCATTGGCAATTGGCAGAACGTCGGCGTCCATATTCGCGGCAACATCCTGGGCTACGAGCTGGCGCAGGGCCCCAAGAAGCTGACCCTGTACGGCGGCGCGGGCCTCATGGCGGCGCAGGAGCTATTCGCCTCCAAGGAGATGCACCTGGCGCTGAAGCGCTGGTACGACTACTGGCTCAAGGGCATCGACACCGGCATCATGAACGAGCCACCCATCCGCTACCAGGTACGTCCTGGCGGCGAGTGGCGCACTGCCGAGACGTGGCCGGTGCCCGAGATCGAGTACCGCAAGCTGTATCTGACGCCCGGCAAAGCCGGCGCGGTGGAGTCGCTGAACGATGGCCGCCTGTCCTGGGATGAGCCGCCAGACGGCGGCCAGCCCACCAGCTACAACTATCCCCACAAGGAGTGGGGCGGATGGCCTGGGCCCGGCACCGCGGTGCTGAGGCCGGATGGCACGCTCGATGGCACGGCCAAAATTGCCACCTTCAGCACGTCGCCTGTGGAGGAGGAGCTGGAGCTGCTGGGGCCGATTGCCCTCAAGCTGTGGGCCTCGTCGGACCAGACCGACACCGAGTTCCTGGTGAAGATTGCCGACCAGGCGCCGCCAGGCGAGCGCGGCTCGGCGCCGCAGGGCGTCACCAAAGGCTGGCTCAAGGCTTCACATCGGGCGCTGGACCCGCAGCGGAGCCGGCCGCACCGGCCGTGGCACCCCCACGACCGGCTGGAGCTGCTGACGCCTGGCCACGTGTACGAGTTCGAGATCGAGATCTGGCCCACTTCGTGGGTGTTCCGCAAGGGCCATCGCATCCGGCTGGAGATCGCGCCCGGCGACTCGCCATTCCTGGACGCGCCCTTTGGGCATGATTGGGGGGTGAAGATGGGCACCGACACCGTCTATCACGACCGCACTCGGCCGAGTCACCTGCTGCTGCCGGTCTATCCTAGGCGTTAGATGCCCGTTTTGTCATTCCGAGTCCAGCGAGGAATCCGTGCCGGTGGCGCGGATGTCTCACTTCGTTCGACATGACAAAGGTCGTCTCCGCCCTCGTGTCGCTGCTGGCGCTGGGGGTGGGCTCGCTGCACTTCGCCCTCGACTTCGTGCTGTTCCGGGGCAACTTCTTCGGGTTCCCGCCTCCGCCGCCGGGCGCGCCGCGGCCCGCGCCACCGCCAGGCCCACCGCCGAGCGCCATTGCCCAGCTCATAGGTTCACGGCTGCCGCAGCTGTTCCTGGCCAACCTCATCGTCTACCTCGTACTGGCGATCCTGTTCGTGGCGGTGAGCCGCGCACGCTTAGCAGTGCGCGTCGTGGTTGACGTGCTGATCGCGCTGGTTACGATCGCCACGCTGGTGGGCTGGAACGGCATCGGGCGTCCGAATCCAATGGGCCTCGGGACGTGGGCGGTGAGCATGGAGATTGCGCTGATTGTGTTTGCGCTGCTTCACCTGGTCAGCTTGTATCGACGCCCCGCTCCAGCGCGTTCTTAACGAACGAGTCGTCGATAATCCGAGACACGTCGAAGCCCTTCAGCCTGGGGTTGATTTCGCTCAGGACGTCCAGTCCGTCCTTGAACTGCTCCAGCTTCGGCAGGGGCCGCTCCGTGACGGCGTTCTTAAAGAAGTCGTAGGCGATCTGCAGGCCCTGCTCGTCGTCAATGCCGTTGTACTTCTTGATCACGGCGATAGTGAAGTCGCGGTCTCTCTTGGCGCGCGCCGCGCCCTGCATGATCGAGTCGACGTACCTCTGAACCAGCGGCCGGTTGGCATTGATCCAAGAACGCTGCCCGGCAACCACCGCGTTGGCCGCGGGCAGGCCCTCGGCCGTGAGATCGACCAGCACCCGAAACTTGGGATCGCTCTCGACCTTGTTGCTGCCCGGCGGCCCCTCGACCTCGGCGTCGACGGCGCCGTTGAGCATCGCCGCCTGGCGGGTCGTCGCGTCGCCGATGGCCATCAGGGTCACATCCTTGTTGGGCTCGAGCCCGGCGCGCCGCAGGACCACCCGGGCGGCGATGTCGGATGAGCCACCGGTGCTGGAGATCGCCACCTTCTTGCCTTTCAGATCGGCCAGGCTGCTAAGCTCGCGGCGGGCAATGATCTTGTAGATGTAGACCTGCGAGGGCGCCGCGACGATGAGCACGTCGGCGCCACCCGCCGCGGCGGCAGCCGTCTCCGATCCACCCATCTCAACCAGCTGAAAGTCGCCGGCCAGCAGCGCCGCGGCGGTCTTGGTGCCGCCACCGCCCAGCTGCAGGTTCACATCGAGCCCGTTCTTGAGGAAGATCCCGGCGTCTTTAGCGATCCAGCCGGGCATGTGATCGGCGCCAACGTTGCTGTAAGCGGCCGACAGCTTTGCGGGCGCTCCATCACCAGAGGCAGGGGCAGGCCCCATTCCCCCACACGCCGCCAGCTGCAAGACCAGCGGGATCAGCACCCGGAGCTTCATGGCCGCCAATGCTAGCCTAGGCCCAAGTTCACCAGTTCGCACTGATTTTCGATAGGGGACATGAAATGACGTTCAGCCTGAAAGTGACCGCGGGACTGGTACTTGCGATGGCGCTGGTTGGTTGTGGGGCGGCTGCGCCCTCGGCCAGCAGTCCCGCTCCGGCAAGCTCGGCGCCAATCGCGGCCAGCGCCAGCGCAGCGCCCGCCAAACCTAGCGCCGCCAGCGCCCCGGCCAGTGCGGCGCCGCCGGCCAAGCCGGCTGCCTCAGGCGCGGCGGCCTACAACCCGGTGCCGCTGAACCCGGTGGTGAAGGTGCCATTCGGCGACAACACCACGCTCGGCACCGCGCCCGTCTTCGTCGCGTACGACCGCGGGTACTTCAAAGCGGAGGGACTGGACGTGCAACTCCTGCCCACTCCCGCCATCCCGCAGATCATCCAGGCCTTGGCCGCCAGCCAGATCAGCTTCGCGACAGCCAATCCCGATCCGGCCCTGTTCAATGCCCTAGACCGCGGCCTGGACATCAAGCTGCTGACGTCGCTGGTGACCAACAAGCCTGGCGACAAGCCGGCTGCCTTCCTGGTGCGGAAGGACCTAATCGACAGCGGCAAGTTCAAGTCGCCTAAGGACCTCAAGGGCCTGACCGTGGGCGTTCCCGCGGCGCAGTCCGAGTTTTACGTCAATCTGTTCATGAGCAAGGACGGACTCACCGCCAAGGACGTCAACCTCCAGATCCTGACCCCAGCCGACATCCTGACGTCGTTCGCCAACAAGAACATCGACGCCGCCTGGAACGTCGATCCCATCAACACGAACATCGAGAAGCAGGGCTTCGCCAAAATCGTGGCCGTCACGGGCGACCTCTTCCCTGGCGCGGTGGGCGTGACCCTGGCGGTCAGCCCCGGCTTTGCCAAGGAGCAGCCCGAGGCCACGCAGCGATTTGTCAACGCCTTCCTACGCGGCCTCCGCGACTACTACCA
>DATGVV010000139.1:0-10711 GCA_035299885.1 Chloroflexota bacterium
TCTGCCCAAGGTCGAGATGTCCCACATCGGAGGTTAGGCGTTTCTCTCCATCCGATAGCGCTGGCGCCGCTGCCGGCGCGGCGGCGCCGCTGGGCCGGGGCCGCGATCGGATTGGTTGGCTTGGCCGTGTGCGGCGCGACGTACGTCAGCTTCGCCGCCGGCTGGCCAGCTCTCACCAGGCTGGCTGCGCCAGCCCTCGCGGAGCCTCCTGAGGCGAGCGCGGCAAGCCTGGTTTCGCTCGGCAGCTACCATCCTGCCCCCGGCGCTGCCACTCCGTTCGAGGTCTGTTATTACAACAGCGCCTGGACCCCGCCGGACGCCGACGCCCAGGTAGCCCGCCTGCAAGCGGATCCGCGCTATCGGGGGCTGGCCAACATCCATCCGGAGCGCGTGCACGTCGAGATCGGCCCATTCCGGTCCAACTCCGGGCTCAATGACTTCGTGGCCCTCGCGGGATTGTGGACGGATCCGCACGCCACCGCGCAAGCATGCCCGGCGGACCTGACTCGCCGGGCCGAGCTATGGGCCGTCCAGCTACAGATCGAGCGCTTCGAACTGAGCGGAACGGACCTGACGGCGTTTGCGGCGGCTCGCTCGGCGGGCGTCGAGGTCGTGCAGGTCGCCGTCCCGGCTCAGGCCGACGCCCTGCACGTGATCGACGAAACGGGCGCGCGGTTATCGGCGGACGTGAACCTGCAGGTGCGCTAAGCCTTCTTCATCCCGAGCCAGGCGAGGAATCCGCGCCCAACGGACGGATGCCTCACTGCGTTCGGCAAGACAAAGAGGGGTTACAGGCGGATCATGGCCCACAGGAAGCCGGGCACGATCGTCAGCGCCAGGACGGTAACGCCGGCCAGCACCACCCCGGCGTTGCCGGTGGCGCGGAGAGACGGCAGGCGCAGCGCGTTCCACAGATCGGGCACCGGCTTCAGGTAGTAGACGGCGGCGGCCACGGCTGCCGCGATGCCGATCATCGTCGGCACGGGGCCGAGCGACTGCCAGGCCGGTCCAAACAGGGCCAGCTTGGCCCAGAAGCCTGGCAGCGGCGGAATGCCCGCCAGCGACATCAGGCCAAAGCACAGCGCCAGGCTGCGCTGCACACCCAGCCGCGCCGGCAGCTCGCCAAAGGCGATCGGCCGCGGTCCGAGACCAGCCAGCGCGGCGAAGACGAGCATGGCCGTGCTGCCGTACACGATCACGTAGAAGACGGCCGCCTGCCGGCCAGCGGCGCCTGAACCCGCGGCCATGGCCAGGAAGCCCGCGTGCGCAATGGCTGAATACGCCAGCAGTCGCCGGATCTCGCGCTGCGCCAGCGCCCCCAGCGTCGCCCAGACCACCGTCAGCAGCCCTACCATGGCCAGCACGAACAGAAAGCTGTTGCCACCGAGGGGCGCCAGCCGGACAATGGCCACGACGGCCCCGAGCTTGCTCAGGGCCATTACCGCGCCAGCGGCGGCGGGCGCAGCGGCGGTGTAAGCGTCCAGCGCACCCCAGTGCAGCGGCGCCAGGGCCAACTCGAAGGCAAAGCCAGTGATCATGAGCACGATGCCGGTCGTCAGCAGCAGGCTGGGAGCGCCCGCGCTGGGGAAGTTCACCGACACCGTGGCCAGATAGATCAGGCCCAGGCCGTACACCAGCGAGGCCAGGCTCACCGCGGCCAGCACGAAATATTTGAAGGCTGCCTCGGCTGCTGCCTCGCCGTGGCCGAGCGCCACTAACAGGGCGGAGCTGAGGGACAGCGTTTCCATGCCGATGATCAGCTGCAGCAGATCGCCGCCCGTGGCCAGCACGATGGCGCCCGCCCCCGCCAGCAGGACCAATGCGACAGCCTCCGGCCGCTGCTGCTGGTATTGCAGTTCGAACGCGGGCATTAGCAGCAGCGTGACCACCAGGAAGGCCGCCACCGCATACACGACGAGCGCCTCCGTGCCGCCGATGTTCGTCGCGAGTAAGGCAGCCGCGACTGCGCCCGCCAGGGCAATTGCCGCCAGCGCCCACGGACGCTTGGTCAGGGGCTCGGCCAGGCCGACGACCAGCACCGCCGCGGCGACCAGGCAGATAAGCGGGACCAGAGGCAGCGTCACGCCTTCAAGCCCGCAATCAGGATGACGGCGAAGCTAAGCACGGTGGCCAGCACATAGCGGCCGGTGCGGCCGTTCTGGACAGCGGCGAAGCTGCCGGCCAGCGCGGTAGTGGCGTTGGACGCCCAATCCACCCAGCCGTAGCCTTCGGCCGACGGCCTGATGGCCCCGCGCCGGCGGAGTTGGTAGGCGCCCGCGAGGACGAAGCCCAGCAGGCCCAGGAACGCTGCAACCAGACCAGGGCCGGAGGCGAGACCGACCGCCTCCGTGGGGCCGAGCACGGGCCCCAGCACGTGTCCCAGGCCGCCCTGCGGGAACTCGGCGAAGCCAAACACCAGCGAGCCAATCGCCAGCGGCAGGAGCGGCCAGGTGAGGGTCGGCGGCACTCGATGGAGGTGGCGGCGCTCGGCGGCGGTTGTGCCGATCAACGCCTCGCGCTCAGCGATTCCCACTAGCCCACCCCGAGCCTCTATTGGATCGCCCTCAATTACGCCAGCAGCGCGAGCCGGCCCATAGAAGGTGGCGAAGAACAGCCGGCCCATGTACAGCCCGCTCAGGAGCACGCCGGCCACCAGCGCCCAGGCCAGCGGCGGCGAGTAGGCAAAGCCGCCGTCCAGGATGGCGTCCTTGCTGAACGCGCCGGCCGTCAGCGGCAGGCCGAACAACGAGATCGATCCGATCAGGAAAGCGAGCATCGCCGCCGGGAGCGCCCGCGCCAGCGCGCCCATGCCCGCCAGCTCTTCCTCTCCGGCCAGCGCATGGATGACCACGCCCGCCGCCAGGAACAGTAGCGCCTTGAACAGCGCCTGGCTGCCGAGGTGGAGGATGGCCGCGAACGGCGCCCCAAAGCCGATGCCGGCCACCATGTAGCCCAGCTGGCTCACGGTCGAGTAGGCCAGGCCTCGCTTCAGATTCGACTGCCGCAGGGCCATCAACCCGCCGAACAAGGCCGTAGCCACGCCCAGCGCTGCCGTTGCCGCCATCGCCGCCGGAGACAGGGCCAGTAGGGCATGCGTTCGCGCCAGCAGGTACACGCCGGCGGCCACCATCGTGGCCGCATGAATGAGCGCGCTGATCGGCGTCGGGCCGGCCATAGCGCTGGACAGCCAGAAATACAGCGGGCCCTGCGCCGACTTGGCGCTGGCAGCGACGATGATCAGGGCGGCCAGCAGCGGCACGCCGCCGACTCCTGGCGTGCACGCTGGGTTCTGCAGGGTCGTCAGATCGCCGCAGCCTGACGGCACCACGACAGCCGCCAAGATCAAGGCACCATCGCCGACGGCGTTGGCGGCGATCGCCTGCAGGCCGGCATAGAGCGTGCCGGGGCGGTTGCGCCAGAAGCTGATCAGGAAATAGCTGGTCATGCCCACGCCGGTCCAGCCAATCAGCAGGACCGCCAAGTTGCCGGCAGTGACCAGCAACGCCATGGCCCCGACGAATACGTCCAGGAACGCGAAGAAGCGCCGGATGCCGGGGTCGTCTTCGAGGTACCCCAGCGAGTAAACGTAGACACAGGCGGAGATGAGTCCCAGCACAGCCAGCATGAACGCGGTGAGGCCGTCCACGCGCAGGAGGAAGCGGCCGTCGGGCAGGAACGGCAGCCAACCGCCGAGCTCGACGGTGCTCGGCTGGCCGGCCCCCAGCAGCCACGCCACGGCGCAGCCGAGCAGGGTCAGCACGCCGGGAATGCTGGCTACGCCAGGCTTCTTGATCACTCCTGTGGAGCCGAGGACCAGGCCTGGGAGCGTGACCAGGAAGGCCCAGGGCAGGACTTGGGTCATGCGAAGCTGCCCTCACCCTTCGCTGCGCTCAGGGCAGGCTCTAACCTCTCCCACCAACGTGGGAGAGGGACATTAGCCACGCACAGCCCGGGGCTCATCGACGTCGACGGGCTCGCGGTTGCGGAACAGGACCAGGGCCAGGCCAAGCCCGACCACAGCCTCGGCGGCGGCGATGACCAGCACGATGAGGGCGGTCGCCTGGCCGGCGTCGTTGCCCTGGGCGCGAGAGCCGAGCACGAGCACGAGGTTGCCGGCGTTGAGCATGATCTCGACGCACATCAGCATGGCCACCGGGTTGCGGCGCAGCATCACCCCGGTGGCGCCGAGCGCGAACAGCACGGCGCTCGTGCTCAAGACGGTGACCGTGGTCAGCATGACGCTAGGACGGGGCTCCCTGGCGGCGCCATAGGGCCACCGAGCCGATGATGGCCACCAGCAGCAGCGGCGCCGTCAGCTCGAACGGGATCAGCAGCTTGCCGGCATCGAACAGCTGGTGCCCTACCCCAGTAACCGACCCGATCTCGGCGCCGGCGCCCGTCAACTGCAGGCCGCCGGCCGTGGCCGGACCGAGTCCCGTGAACAGCGCCGCCAGCAGCACCAGCCCGACTAGGATTCCGGCCGTCACTCGCAGCGGCTGCGAGGACAGCTCTCGTCCACCGGGTGGCAGCAGCGCTACCACGAACAGGAACAGCACGACGATCGCGCCGGAATAGATCAGCAGCTGCCCAACGGCTACCAACCCGGCCGCAAGCAGCGCATACAACGCGGCTATGGCGAGGCTGTGGGCCAGCAAAGCCACCACCGCCCTGATCGCTCCCCGCGCCGTCACTACAAATAGCGCCGAGAAGAAGGCCACCACGCAGGCGGCGAGAACGGGCGCGAAGAAGACGTCCATCAGGTTTCGTCTTGGATGGGGTGATATGTCCCGTACAGCTCGCTCAGATCCTTGCCGCCGGGGGTGTACTCGGGACGGGGGATGTCGACGTCCAGGTGGAGCTGCCGCTTGGGGGCGTACTTCTCCGGCTCCAGCAGCATCTCCTTGGTGTACACGAACGAGTCCCGCTCGTAGTCGGCCAGCTCGTATTCGGGGCCGAGCTTGATGGCGTCAACGGGGCAAGCTTCCTCGCAAAAACCGCAGAAGATGCAGCGGATCATGTTGATCTCGTAGCGCCTGGCGTAGCGCTCACCGGGCGAGACCGGGTGATCCGGATCGTTCTCGGCCGGCTCGACCAGGATGGCCTGCGAAGGGCAGGCGGCGGCACACAGCTCGCAGCCGATGCAGCGCTCCAGGCCGTCGTCGTGCCTGTACAGGCGGTGGCGGCCGTGGAAGTTCGCCGCCAGCGGCTTCTTCTGCTCCGGGTAGCTGAGCGTGACCGCCGGCCGCGCGGCGTGCTTCAGCGTCGTCCAGAAGCCTTTGAAGAGCGCGCCGAGCTCGTTCACATTTTTAGCCCAGGGCCGCCACGGCGATGGCCGTGGCCAGCAGGTTGAGGAGCGCCAGTGGCAGCAGCACCGACCAGCAGAGGCGCATCAGCTGGTCGTAGCGCAGCCGCGGCAGGGTGGCCCGCAGCCACACGAAGAGAAATAGAAACACCAGCATCTTGATGAACAGCCAGTGCGGCCCCGGCAGGATCGGTCCGGACCAGCCGGCGAAGAACATTGTCGCAGCAAGAGCGGAAACGGTGATGACGTTGATGTACTCGGCGATGAAGAACATGGCGAAGCGCATGCCGCCGTACTCCGTGTGGTAGCCGGCCACCAGTTCGGTGTCGGCCTCGGGCAGGTCAAACGGCGCGCGGTTCGTCTCGGCTACCGCGGCCACCAGGTACAACAGGAAGGCCAGCGGCTGCAGGATGACGTACGGCAGCCGGTTGGCCTGGCCGCCGACAATGCCGTCAAGCGACAGCGTGCCGGCCACTATGGCCACCGAGACCAGGGCCATGCCCAAAATCAGCTCGTAGGACACGACCTGGGCCGCCGCCCGCAACCCGCCGATGAGCGAGTACTTCGAGCCCGATGCCCAGCCGCCCAGCACCAGGCCGTAGACGCCCAGGCTGGACACCCCGACCAGGTACAGCAGCCCGACCGATAGGCCGGCCACCGCCCCAGGCATGGTGACGCCGGCCACTGCCACACTCGGGCCGAAGGGGATCACCGCGAAGGCGGCGATGGCCGCGAACAGCGATATCGCCGGGGCCAGAGGGAACAGCAGCCAGTCGGCCCGGCTGGGGCGGATGTCCTCCTTAAAGAACAGCTTGAGGGCATCTGCCAGCGGCTGAAGCAGCCCGCCCACGCCCACGCGGTTGGGGCCAAGCCGCACCTGGAGCCGGCCGATCACTCGGCGCTCGAACCAGGTCATGTAGGCCATGCCCGTCAATAACAGGAAGATGACGATGACGGAGCGGGCGACCTCCAGGCCGGCATCAGGCCAGGGCAGCTTGCCGTTCCTCCTCGACCGGCGACAGCCCCAGCGCTCGGGCCAGATCGGCCAGCGCTTGCCAATCCGGCCGAGCCTCGCCGGCAATGCCACCTCCGGCCCGCAGCTGCTGGACGCGCCCCTCCAGGTTGGTCACGCTGCCGGATTGCTCGTAGGGATGGGTCAGCGGCAGGACGATTCCCTCTCCCCCTGGGAGAGGGCTAGGGTGAGGGCTCCAGCGCAAGCTCACGAGCTTCTTACCCGTCAGGTCTGGCCAGTTTTCGTTGCCGGCGAGCAGCAGCGTGGCGGGGGCGAAGCGCGCCTCCGGGAGGTCGGCCATCGCATAGCCATTGGCGGCGGTGGCTGGCTCACCCACCATGCCGGTAGCCTCCACTCGCTGGGCCAGCTCGTCCGCGCCGCGACCGAGGATCGAGATTGGACCGGCGGGCGAGCCAAGGGCATGCGCCAGCACGTCCGCGCTCGCATAGCTGGCGGCGGTGTCGCGCCGCAGCCCGTTGGCGCCGGACCCGGCGAAAAACAGCTGGCCGCCTCTGGCCAGCGCCTCGCGGATACGCAGCGCCAGCACGGGCAGCTCTGTCCAGACGTCGAAGTCGAGCAAAATGATGGTCTTAGAGGCCACGAGGTCCTCGATGCTGCCGCGGACTCGGCCAGTCCTGGCCGGCCAGACACCGAGAGGCGCCTGCAGGTCGGCGGCGAGTCTGCGCAGCGCGTTCAGGGCCTCATTCGTCAGTGACGGCGATGCGACGATCTCGATGCTGGTGGCGTGGCCATCCTGACCGCGCGCGGGCTTCCAGCCCGCGCTGCTGACGAGATCAGCCGCTGCTTGCAAAGCTTCCTGCCACGATACGGGCGCGCCATGCACCAGCGGCTGGCGTACGCGCTCGATGCCCAGCGGCAGCGTCTCGAATCGGCCGAAGTCGCAGAGCCACTCATTGTTCACGGCCATGTTCTCGCGCGGGATCATGCGCTGCAGCGCTTGCTCGCGCGCATGCAGCTCTACATTGCAGCCGACCGCGCAGCCAACGCACACCGATGGCATACGCTCCAGGTCCCAGGGCCGGGCACGAAAGCGGTACTGGCGGCTGAGCAGCGCCCCCACCGGGCACAGATCGATGGTGTTGCCGGAGAAGGGAGAGTCGAACGTCTCACCCTCGAGGACGCCGATCTGCGTCATGCCCGCACGATCGATGGCCGCCAGCGCTTGATCGCCGGCGATCTCGTCTTGAAAGCGGACGCAGCGGTAGCACATGATGCAGCGCTCCCGGTCGAGCACGACGCGGTCGGACAGCGGCAAGGCTTTGGCCAGCTTGCGCTTGGGCTCGCCGAAGCGGCTGGTGCCCAGGCCGAACTTGAAGGTGTTGTCCTGCAGCGGGCACTCACCGCCCTTGTCGCAGATGGGGCAGTCCAGCGGATGGTTGACCAGCAGCAGCTCAATCACACCCTTCTGCGCCGCGCGTGCGCGGTCGTTGCGGGTGTGGACGATCATGCCCTCGGCCACTGGTGTGGTGCAGGCCGTCTGCAGGCGCGGCATCTTCTGGATGTCCACCAGGCACATCCGGCAGGCGCCGACAGGCTTGAGCTTGGGGTGGTAGCAGAAGATGGGGACCTCGATCCCGGCCTGCTTGGCGGCTTCGATGACCAGCGTGCCGCGCGGCACCTCGACCTGGCGGCCGTCGATGATCAGGTGGACCGGTGCGTCAGCCAAGAGCCCAGCTCCCGAAAGGACAGCGACCCTCCCGCACATGGGCGAGGTATTCGTCGCGGAACTGATTCACCGTCGACACAACCGGGCTCACCGAAAAATCGCCCAGCGCGCACAGCACTTTGCCTGAGATTTCATCCGACAGCGACAGCAGCAGGTCCAGATCGGTCTCACTGCCCTGGCCCTGCTCGAGGCGGGTCAAGATGCTGTACAACCACATCGTCCCTTCGCGGCAGGGGGTGCACTTGCCGCACGATTCGTTTCGGAAGAACTCCACCATACGCGCCGCGGCGCGGACCATGCAGACCGCATCCGAGAGGACGATGAACGAGGCGGAGCCGAGCATCGATCCGGCTTCGCGGATTGAGTCGTAATCCAGCTTGGTGTCCAGCTTGTCGGCGGTGAGCATGGGGGCCGAGGCGCCGGCGGGCAATACGGCCTTTACCTGCCGGCCGTCCAGAACTCCGCCGCCGCATTCGTCGATCAGCTGGCGGATGGTCAGCGAACCGAGCGGTCGCTCGTAGTTGCCGGGCCGGTTCACGTGGCCCGACAGGCAGAAGATCTTGGGGTCCACGCCCTTGAACCACTCCGCGCCGTTGTTGATGATATGCGGCACATTGGCCAGCGTCTCGACGTTGTTGATGACCGTAGGGCGGCGGTATAGGCCCTCCACGGCTGGAAAGGGCGGACGCGATCGCGGCATGGGGCGCCGGCCTTCCAGTGACTCGAGCAGAGCCGTCTCTTCGCCGCAGATGTAGGCGCCTGCCCCGCGGAAGACGAGCACCTGGTAGTCGCCCAGCAGACCGGCCTGGCGAGCCTCCGCGATAGCTGCTTCGAGCCGATCAGCAGCAACCTCGTACTCGCCGCGGATATAGATGAAGGCGGTCTTGGAGCCGAAGGCGTAGCAGGCGATGAGGCTGCCCTCGATCAGCATGTGCGGGCAGGTCTCCATGATCTCGCGGTCCTTGAAGGTGCCCGGCTCCGACTCGTCGGCGTTGACGGTCAGGTACTTGGGACCCTCCACCTTGGGCACGAAGCCCCACTTCATGCCCGTAGGGAACGCGGCCCCGCCGCGGCCCTTCAGGTTAGAGTTTTTGACCTCTTCCACCACCTGCCCGGGCGTCATGTCCTGCGCTTTGCGCCACGCCGTATAGCCGCCGTACTCGTCCAGACCAACGGGCTCGGTGCGGCCCTGGTATTTCAGCAGGATGGGTTGGTAGCGGACTTCCCTTGCTGGGGCGGTCAAGGTACCCTCACCTGGCCTCTCCCACCGCGGTGGGAGAGGAACTGAGCTGGTTGATTTCCGCCAGGAAGGCTTCCAACTGCTCGCCGCGGAGGTTCTCGCGGTACTCGTCATTGACTAAGCACATGGGGGCGCGGTGGCAGGCGCCGAAGCATTCGTGGGTGCGCTTGAGGGTGATGGCGCCGTTGGGGGTCGTCTCGCCGGGTGCGACCCCGAGGGCTTGCGACAGCTGCTCGAGCAGCTCGTCGGCGCCGCGCAGCGCGCAAGGCAGCTGGGCGCAGACCTCGACCACGGTGTGCCCCAGCGGCTGCTTGAGCAGCATCGAGTAAAAGGTCACCAGCTCGTTAGCCGAGGCGTGCGACACGCCAACCAGCTCGGCCACTCGGGCAATGACCTCCGGCGGCAGATAGCCCTGCTCCTGCTGAGCGATCTTCAGCGCCGGCAGTAAGGCCGTGCGCGGCTCCGGGTACTTCCGGACTTCCGCCGTGATCTGGGCCTCCGTTTCGGGGCTCAGCGGTCTACCTCGCCAAGAATGGGATCGATACTGGCGATAATGGCGATGAGGTCCGCGACGAGACCGCCTTCGGCCATCAGCGGCAGGGCCTGGATGTTGGCGAAGGACGGCGCGCGCTCGTGGCAGCGCCAGGGATGGCCGGAACCGTCGCTGACGATGAAGAAACCGAGCTCGCCGCGCGGCGACTCAACGCCAACGTAGGCCTCGCCGGCCGGCGGCCGAATGCCCTCGGTGTACAGCTTGAAGTGGTGGATGACCGCCTCCATGGAGCGGCCCAGCTCCTCGCGCGGCGGGGGCACGACCTTGCGGTCGGAGGTACGCACCGGCCCAGCGGGCAGCTTGTCGAGCGCCTGCAGGCAGATCTTGATGCTCTCGCGCAGCTCGGCAATGCGCACTTTGTAGCGCGCATAGCAGTCGCCTTCCTGCCGCACCGGCACCTCGAAGTCGAACTGGTCGTACATCGAATACGGGTTGGTTTTGCGCAGGTCGAGATCGACGCCGGAGGCGCGCAGCATCGGCCCACTGACCCCGAGGTCCACGGCCACCTCAGCCGGGAGCTTGCCGATGCCGACGGTGCGCTCCTTGAACAGCGGATTGTCCGTGAGCAAGGCCTCGTAGTCGTCCACCCGCGGCGGCAGCATATCCAGGAACTTGGCTACCTTCTCCAGCCAGGGGCCAGGCAGATCCCCAAACAGACCGCCGGGACGAATGAAGCTGGTCATCATCCGGGCGCCGGACAGCTCCTCGAACAGGTCCAGCAGCTGCTCGCGCTCGCGAAAGGCGTACAGGAAGACGGAGTTGGCTCCCAGATCGAGCCCCGTCGTGCCGGTCCACACCAGGTGCGAGTTGATGCGCGTCAGCTCGGCCAGCAGCACGCGGCCGATCTGCGCCCGCGGCGGGACATCACAGCCGAACAGCTTCTCTACGCTTAGCGCATAGGCCAGGTTGTTGCCCAG
>DATGVV010000140.1:0-2775 GCA_035299885.1 Chloroflexota bacterium
TGAGCACTTCGGACTCGTCGATGAAGTCGACGCCGGCGGCTTCGAGCACCTGGGCCTCGACGAAGTGGCCGATGCGGCATTTGGCCATCACTGGGATCGTGACCGCCTCCATGATCTTCTCGATCTTGCGCAGGTCGGCCATGCGCGCCACGCCGCCCTCGGCGCGGATGTCGGCCGGGACGCGCTCGAGGGCCATGACGGACACGGCGCCAGCGTCCTCGGCGATCTTGGCCTGATCGGCGGTGGTGACGTCCATGATCACGCCGCCCTTCAGCATTTGGGCCAAGCCCTTCTTGACTGTCCAGGTGCCCGTCTCGGCCATTTCGCGCTCCATCCTCGCCTTTCGGTTGATCTGAGGCGATTTTATCGCGGGCTTACCGGCTGGCTGGTCCTACGCGGACGGCGAGGTCCTACACGGACGGCGAGGTCCTACACGGACGGCGAGTCCTGCGCGGACGGCGAGTCCTGCGCGGACGGCGAGTTGGCGTACAGGCCCTCCAGGAGCAGTTGCTGGGCGACGCCCGCCGCCGCGCCCCAATGGGCGGTCGCCTGCCGGACCTCCGCCTCGGATGGCAAGCCCCCGTCGAAATAGGCCTGGCCCACCGCCTTGCGCACGCCCAGGTCGCCGGCCGTCACGACCGGCCGGCCAAGCGTGCGCGCCAGGTACCACTCAGCTGACCAGCGGCCGATGCCGGGGATTGCCGTCAAGCGCCGCAGCACCTCCTCATCCGCCAGCGCCTGCAGCCCGTCGAAGTGCAGCGGATCGGCGGCGATGCGCTGGGCGATACCGACGATGTACTCGGCTTTGCGGGTGGTGAACTGCAGCTCCCGAATGGCGGCCACGCTGGAGCGGGCCAGCCGTTGAGGATCGAGGCTGTAGACGAGGTACTCGCCCAGCCTATGGCGCCGGCCGAAGGCTTCGACCAGCCGTCGCCGGACAACGGCGGCGAAGCTGAGGTTGATCTGCTGCGCCGAAACGGATCGCACCAGCGCCGTGAGTGGATCGCGCTCGAGCACCGGCCGCACGCCGGGAAAGGCGGCATCAGCTCTGGCGATGGCCGAGTCCTCGGCTGCTAGCTGGCGTAGGTCCGCCTGGACGAACATGGTGCGCAGGGCCGCGACGACTTCCGCCTCAGACGCTCCGGCAGGGATCTCCACCCGCAGCCGAGGCTGCACGAGGCTGCCCACGGACTCGGCCGCAAACGGCACCGCGCCTGAGGGGAGGTGCAGCACCCGCACCATGACCCGGCCGTCCCAGCGGTCGATCAGGTCGTCGCCCCAGCGGCGGAAGCGCTCCACCGAGGCAGGAACGTCGAGCGGCCCATGGAGCTCAACTTCGAACGAAGTCAAGCCGCGGGCCGGCACACCTTGCAAGGACGATAGCCGGCCGCGCGGGCCTGGACTTCGGAGGCAAAGGTCACGCGGTGCCGCTCGGTGAGCGTCTTGTTGTAGCGGCAGGTCGGAAAGCAGAAGATACGCGTGGTGTCGCTGCCGAAGTAGCGCACGCCGGATTCAGCCAGCTCCCGCAGGCGTTCGATGGGCACGCCCTCGGCCTGCAGCACCTGCCGCTTGGCCTCGGGGCCAATGAGGCTGTACTGGCCCAGATGCCCGTCGCTGCGGACCACCCGATGGCAGGGGATGAACAGCGGGATTGGATTGTGGGCCAGCGCGGTGCCCACCGCTCGAACGGCCTGAGGGCGGCCGATCTCGCGGGCGATCCAGCTGTAGGGCCGGATCTGGCCATAGGGGATCTCCAGGGCCTTGAACAGTACCGCCTGCTGGAAGGGACCCAGGCCGCGCAGATCGAAGCGCAGCTTGTGGTGGCGATCGCCGCGAAGCCACTCGCGTAGGGTGCTCACCAGCCGCGGGGACGCCGGCCGCGGCGCAACTGCCCGGCCGAGCTCGGCCTGAAAGGCCGCCTCGAAGTCCTCCGGGCTGGGCGCGTATAGGACCGCCGAGAGGCCGCGCTCGTTATGCGCGACATACAGGCGGCCCAGCGGCGTATCGAGCGGGAAATAGGCGTCAGCCAGGCCAGTCCGCAGCAGCGCGCCGCGACGCAGCGTGGCTGGCGCCTGCACGTCGCGCAGGTCGCCCAAATGCTCGATCAGCTCTGCCTCGGTCATACCCTTACCTCCTCGCGCAGCGGCGCTAGTGCTGCTCGCAGCAAGCCCAGCCCGCGGTGCACGTCACTCTTGATGGTCCCTTCGGGCCGCCTCAGGATGGCGGCCATATCGGCGTAAGTCAGATCCTCGACGTGGCGCAGCACCACCGCCTCGCGATAGCGCAGCGGCAGCCGGGCCAGCAGCCTGGCCAGCTCGGCCCGCGTTTCCGTGCATTCGGCACGTTGCGCTGGTTGGAGGTCGTCCCGATCGGGCAGCTCCAGGGCGTCGTCCAGGCTGGTGGTCGCGGGCCGCGGCCGGCGGGCGCGGTTACGGAACGCGTTCAGGGCAACCCGGTACAGCCATGGCTTCAGCTCGACGCTGTCCAGACCATGGACGGCCAGCCAGCGATAGGCGCGGACGAAAGCCTCCTGTGCAATCTCCTCGGCGTCGTGGCTGTTGGCGGTGAGGCGCAGCCCAAACCGGTACAGCGCGTCCTGATAGTCGGCCACCAACCCGGGGAAAGCGTCCTTCACATCCACGTCATTCACTTGAGACACGCGCTAGGCCAAAACGGTTGCACGGCGGGGCGGCTCCTTCACGCCGAAAGGCAGGTAGACCGCGAGCGCCAGCAGGATGAGAGCGGTGATCAGGAACACGCTGCGCAAGCCCAGCG
>DATGVV010000141.1:0-3640 GCA_035299885.1 Chloroflexota bacterium
AGATTACCCCCTGGGCGAAGAGGAGCTCGAGCTGCTCCATGCTGAGGCCAAGGCGCTCAATAAGGATCTCGCGCGTGTGCTCGCCCAGGAGGGGCGGCGGTACAGCCGGCTGGCGCTGGCCGTCGGCGATCAGCGGGAACGCCGTCTGGAGGTAGGAGCCCAGGTACGGATGCTCGACTGGCTGGAAGAGCTGACGAGCCTTGATGTGCTCCTCGCGGATGAAGGCCATAGGCGTGTTCACCGCCAGGCAGGGGATGCCGGCCTTTTGGAGCTGCTCGGCCAGCTCGTCGCGGCGGAAGCGTCGCGTGAAGGCCGAGACGAGATCGTTGAGCTCGTCCACGCGTGCGCGACGGAAGTCGTTGTCCAGCCACTCCGGCTCGTCCAGCATGGGCGGGTGGTCCTTCCAGAAGTCCAGCAGCCGCTTCCAGTGCGCGCGGGTAACGAACAGGTAGACGTAGCCGTCGCTGGCGGGGAAGATGTTGGCCGGCGCGACGTGCTCGTGCTGGCTGCCGTGGCGGGTGATGCTCTCGCCATCGGTCGCGAAGGTGCGGATCAGGTGCTCCTGGCTGGCAATGGTTTCCTGGATCGACACGTCGACGCTTCGGCCCTGCCCGTCGCGGCCGCGCTGCCACAGGCTCAGCAGCGTGCCCAACGCGGCGTAGGTGGAGGCGAAATAGCAAGACTGAGTCTCGGGCGCGTTGACTGGCGGCAGCTCCGGGTCACCGCTGATGTACATCAGGCCGCCCATGGCGAAGCCCACGATGTCGGGGCACAGGTAATCGCGGTGCGGCCCGGTCTGGCCAAAGCCCGTGACGGAGGTGATCAGGAGCTTGGGATTGCGCTGGCGCAGGGCGTCCAGATCGAGCGTGCCGGGCGGGGAGCTCTCCAGCAGCACATCCGCCTGCTCGGCCAGGCGCAGCAGGACGTCCCAACCTTCGGGCCGCGCGGCGTCCAGAGTCAGGCTCTTCTTGCCCGAGTTCAGGTAGGCGAAGCGCAGGCTGCCCTCGAGGTGGGGAGCGTCGTCCTTGAACGGGCCGAGGCGTCGGACGGGATCGCCGCCGGGCGGCTCGATCTTGATTACGTCGAAGCCAAAGTCGCGCAGCAGCTTGCCGCACAGCTGGCCCTTGAGATCGGTGAGGTCGAGCGCGAGGTAGCCGCTCAGCATCGTTTAGCTCCCTCTCCCGGTGGGAGAGGGTAGGGGAGAGGGCCTCACTCTGGCTGGCAACCCTCTCCCTAGCCCTCTCCCAGAGGGAGAGGGAACAACTGAACCTCGATGCCGTCCTCACTCAGGCGGATGACGTTGAGCGTGTGCTCGAGGTCGGGCGAGCCGGAGTAGTAGGCCGGCACGGCGCTGTTGCCGACGCGTACGGCGCAGTTCCAGTGCCCCAGCGCCAGGTAGTCGGCGCCGGTAGCGTCGATGTCCTCGGCGAAGATGAGCCAGGATGGCGACGGCTCGCCGGCGTCGTAACGCTTCTCGCTGAAGTGGCCGTGCGCCATGGCCACTTGCCAGCGGGCGCTGCGGATCGGCGGGTTCCGCAGCGGGTCCATGCCCCCGTAGGAGCGATGAGCCCAACCCCAGATCTCGAGGTCGAGGTCAGACAGGCGCACCGGCTCGTCGTGATCGAGGCCAAGCACGTGCACGTTCTCCGCGGCGGCCAGCGCCCGCCAGCCCGGCTCGGACGCGTCGAACAGGGGATCGTGGTTGCCCGGCAGGACAACCACGCGATGCTCTGCCCCAGCAAGCAGCTCGCCAGCCTGCTGGAAGAAGCCGACCGGGAACCGGACGTGCTCGAATGTGTCGCCAGCCAGGAGCAGGACGTCGGCCTCTGCTTTGGCCGCGCCCGCAAGCACGCGGCGGAGCTGCAGGAGATCATCCTTCAGATCCGTGCTCAGGTGCAGGTCTGAGCTATGCGCCAGGACCACCACGGGACTAATCTGCCATGTACTTCTTGATAAGCCCTCGGGCAATGACCCAACGCTGTACCTCGGTGCCGCCCTCGGTGATGCGGTAGCCCCGCTGGTCGCGGTACATGCGCTCGAACGGCAAATCACGCGTGATTCCTGAGCCTCCGTGCATCTGGATGGCGCGGTCTAGGATGCGCGAGCCGCACTCGCCGGCATAAATCTTGGTCGCGGAAACTTCCAGCACCGGGTCCTCGCCCTGGTCCAGTCGCCACGAGGTCGTGTACGCCATCAGTCGCACGGCCCGCAGCTCGGCGGCTGAATCGGCCAGCATCATCTGCACGGCGCCACGATCGATCAGCTTCTTGCCGAAGGTTTCTCGCTGCTGCGCGTACTCGATGCACATCTCCAGGGCGCGCTGAGCGAGCCCGAGGGAGCTCGCGGCCTGCTTCAGCCTGGTCTTTGTCAGGTTCTTGCCAGCAATGTCGAAGCCGTGGCCGATTTCGCCCAGGAGGTTCTCCTTGGGAACCCGGCAGTTGTCGAAGTGCAGCTCGAAAGCGTGGGCGGCGCCGATGGTGTAGATGGTTCGAACCACGTTGAAGCCCGGGGTGCCCTTCTCGACGAAGAACGCGCTCAGGCCGCCCCGCGCACGCTGAGTTGGGTCCGTCTTGGCCAGCACAACGCCGAAGTCGGCCAGATCGACGTGGCTGATGAACACCTTGCTGCCATTGATGACCCATTCATCGCCGTCGAGCACAGCGGTGGTAGCGAGGCCATTGGCGTCGTTGCCGGCGCCCGGCTCGGTCATAGCAAAGAAATGGCGCTTGGCGCCTTGGATGATCGGGTCCAGGTACTTCTTGCGCTGCTCGGGATTGCAGTTGTAGAGGATCGGCCAGGGCGAGCCGCCGAAGCCGCGATCGTCCCGAGTATCGCTCACCAGGCAGCGGCTGACCTGCTCGCGCAGGACCATGTTGCCCAGAGCGCCGATGCCGCCTCCGCCGAATTCGGTCGGCACGGCTGCCGCCCAGAAGCCCATCTCCTTGACCTTGGTCTCGAGCTGCTGGCGCACGTCAGGCGGGATATCCGTCAGATCGGGCAGCGACTTCTCCAGCGGCATGAGCTCGCGGTCCACAAAGCGGCGGACCGTCTGCTGCATCAGCTTCAGCTCTTCAGGCAGCTCGAAGTCCATATCGCTACTCCAGGCTCATGCCGGCCGCCAACCCAGCGGTGGCGAGGCGCACCTCATGCTCACGGGCCATACCGAAAACGGACAGGTGATGGGCCCGCTGGATCAGCCAGCGAGCAATTGGGACCATGCGTGGCGTAAACAGCTGGGCCAAGTGCAGGGCGCGGCCCGCGCAAGCCTCGGCCTGTTTGGAGGTGAAGTAGCGCACCAGCGCCAGCTTGTCCTCCACCCGCTTACCGTGCTCGACATCGATGGCCACGTCCAGCACCAGGTGCTCGGCCGAGATGCGCTCGATGTCGTTATCGGCGAGCTGGAACTGCGCGACCTGCTCGTCGGCCAGGAAGTGGCCCTGGCGCTTGCCCTCGCACAGCGCATCTAGGGCGATGCGCCAAGTGCGATCGATCAGGCCGGCCGTGAGGCCGATGAGGGCCAGGCGCTCCCATTGGGCTGCTGTGTCCCACTGCTTGAGGGCTTCGTCGCCTTCGGTCAGGACTCGGGCCTGCGCTCCCTCGAAGGTGGCGACGAAGGCATCGCCCACTCGTTCCTCTCGGC
>DATGVV010000142.1:0-2995 GCA_035299885.1 Chloroflexota bacterium
CGCGAGCCTGACGCCGCGCGGCCTTAGTAAAGAAGCAACTGCATCTGCAATGTGACGTTGTTGGTGCCGCCCAGCGCCGTGCTAGGCGCATCCGGGAAGATGACCCGCTCGTACTGGAGACCGAAATTGAGGAGGTTGGCAGGAGCCACGTAGTACTTCAGGCCGCCCGCAATCCACATCTGGTTGCCGGCCGCCCGGACAGCGGTGGAATAGATGGCGTTGATCTTCCGCAGCTCAAACTTTCCGAAGAAGGAGAGCTTCAAGTCCTTGTTGTAGTACGCAGCCTCATAGAGGAAGTCGGCCTGCCTCAGGATAGCGGGGTAGGTCGGCTGGTTGGTGCTGCCCGGCGTCGGATCGACCCCGCCGTCATAGTAGCCAAACTGCGCTAGGGCGACGATCTCGTCGCCGCCCTTGGGATCCCCGCGGCCGCTCAGCGGATAGTTAATGAAGACGGCGGCGCTGCCACCAAAGTAGGGGTTCTTGCCGACCCCCCCCGCCACGCCGCCTATTGGCGGGTCAACCTTGCGAAATGTCTGGTAGTCGAAGTTGCCCATGATACCCAGCACCTTCTTGGTGCCGTAGTAGTGACCGCCGTTGACGTAGCCCTTTTCCGTGTCCCAAAAGTTGTATGCCATCATGGCGATGACGCGGGGCGGGTTGTGGCTGGCGCTCTGGGTCGGGGTGGCAGCGGCGCGGCTGCCCTGCCAAACCCCCAAGCGGTACTCGAGATGATCCTCAAGAAAGTAGCCACTGGCCTGGACGCCCAGGTCGCGGAGGACGTTGGAGTTACCCTGCCCAACGGCGGTGGTGCTGACGTTCCCGACGTCGATGCTCAGGTAGGTGGTCGTCGGTTGAAGCCCGTTGCGGGTCAGTGGCATCAGGATGCTGCCGGCGCTCAGAAAGAAGGGATCGGCGAACTTGATCATGCCATAGGCGTCCAGCAGGCTGACCACTGGCGCTGGCCCACCGAAACCCTTGTCGCCGGTCGCGACGTTGCCCTTGCCGAGGTTTCCAGCCTCTAACAGGAGGTTGAAGGTGACATCCTTGACTATCGATCCCGTCGCGAAGATGCGGCAGCGGCGGCAGTACATATCGACGGCAAATGAGCCATCGGATCCGTCCGGCTGCATGATCCGGTCCTGCGCAGCCTTGACCCAGGCTTGGACTTGGAATCCGAAGCGGAACCAGGTGTTCTCGGCGAGCTTGAGCTCACGCGTGGGACCCATCGCGGGGAACTGGCGTGCCGCGGTCGGCGGTATCTCGGTCGAACCCGTCTGCGCCAACGCCGCGCCTGCGACGGCGCTGATCAGCGCCGTTAGCGCGGCCTGGTGAACGAGACGAATCTTTCCCATCGAAAGACTTCGCGACAAAATCGCAATCGGTCTCATGTACCCTCCTCAGGTATGAATCAGCGCGGGGGTATTGCCCATTTCACGACCAATGGGAAGAAAAGAGTTGATATTCTCCCTGTCCGTCCAATTGCGGACGACGGAGCCACAACAGCGCTGTTGCAACTGATACATGGCTCTCAGATGGCCAAAGTCCACATCCTTTTGAAGAAGGAAGAACTTGACGGCCAGCGGCTGGCTGGCAAGGTGGTGGTGGTGCTCGACGTTCTGTTTGCCACCTCGAGCATCGTCACCGCGCTGGCCCATGGGGCGGCGGCAGTCATTCCCACGCTGGACGGAGATTCGGCTCTCTTGGAGGCCGGTACCCGGCCGGCGGGCTCCTACGTGCTGGCCGGCGAGTTGAATGCCACGACCCTGGCGGGCTTCGTTCATCCGACGCCGCTGGCTCTGCTCGGCGAGAACCTCGCCGGCAAGACGCTGATCTACTCGACGACCAATGGAACGGTGGCCCTCAACAAGTCCCGAGAGGCGGCCCACGTCTATGCCGCAGCACTGCTCAACGGCGAGGCCGTGGTGGAGCACATCGAGCGGAACTTCGCCAGCGAAACCGTGCTGCTCGTCTGCTCGGGCTCGGCGGACAACTTCAACCTTGAGGATTTCTATGGGGCGGGTTACCTCGCGTCGCTGTTCGCCCGGCGGGGCGGGAGGGCCCACGAGTTCAGCGACGCGGCGCTGGCGGCGCAGTTGCTTCACGACCAGGGCGATGCCCTGGATTGCCTCGGGAGGAGCCGGGTGGGCCGGATGATGGTGGCGCGCGGCCTCGAACGGGAGGTCCAATTCGCAGCACAGAAGAGCCGCTTTGACATCGTTCCAAGACTGCAGGGCGGTTGCCTGCGGATTAGTGGTACGGATGGGAGGGTTTGAAGGACTGCCATGGGCATAAAACAATTGTTCGATCTCTCCGGCAAGGTGGCCCTGATTACCGGAGGCTCTCGCGGACTGGGTCTGCAGATGGCCGAGGCGCTCGGCGAATTGGGCGCCAAGGTGGCGATCACCGCCAGAAAGCAGGAGGAGCTGGACCAGGCCGCCGCCCACCTGACAAAGCAGGGCGTCGAGGTGCTGACCATCGCCGGCGACCTTTCTGATTTCGACACCATTCCCAAATTGGTGGATCGGGTACTGGCGAAGTTCGAAGGCATCGACATCCTGGTCAACAACGCAGGTACCACCTGGGGCGCGCCGGCCGAGGATTACCCGGCCAAGGCGTGGAACAAGGTGATGGACCTGAACATCAACGCCATGTTCTTCCTCAGCCAAGAGGTGGGGCGGCGCTGCATGATCCCCAAGCGCTCCGGAAAGATCATCAACATGGCCTCGGTCGCCGGACTGCACGCACCCGCCGAGATGGCCACCATCGCCTACAACACCAGCAAGGCCGCGGCGATCAGCTTCACCCGCGCCCTGGGCTCAGAGTGGGGCAAGTACAACATCAACGTGAACGCCATCTGTCCCGGCTTCTTCCCCTCGAAGATGACCCGCGGTCTTCTGGAGAAGATCGACAAGGCGGTCGTCTCCAGGACGCCACTCCATCGGCTGGGCGGCCCGGACGATCTCAAGGGCACGATTGCGTTCCTGGCCTCGGAGGC
>DATGVV010000143.1:0-2943 GCA_035299885.1 Chloroflexota bacterium
CGGGTGGGACAGAAGCGCTCGGAGTCGACGCTGGAGCAGCGCCCCCGCCGCAAGCGGCGAGCAATAGGCAAGCGCCCGCTATGACCGTCAGGCTGGCTCGATACGAGTTCCCGATCATGGTAGGGTCGCTTATACCACACACCGCCAGCGGAGCTTGATGACGCGACTTCGAACCACCAGCCTTTCGGGCGTTCTGATGCTGGCCCTAGCGGCCTGTGGAAGCACCGCTCCGGCCAGCGCGCCTCCGAGCTCGGCGCCCGCTAACCCCGCCGCCTCGGCTGCTGCGAGCGTGAAGCCAGCCGCAAGCTCGGCAGCGCCTAAACTCGCTGCCAGCGCTGGGGGCAATCACGTCACCATCGCCGGGCTGTTCACCGGCATGAACGCGGCTCCGCTGATGATCAGCGTCGAGAAGGACTACTTCAAGGAGCAGGGACTGGACGTGGAAACCGTCCCCACAGCGGGCGGCTCGGAGGGCATCGTCCAGCTCGGCGCCGGCCAGATCGACGCCTTCCTGGGCACCGTCAGCTCGGCCACCTTCGCCGCCGTGGACCGCGGCGTGCCCATCAAGATCGTGGCCGCCTCCAGCCGCTACGCGCTCAAAGGCGAGCCCCTGTCCCTGACCACGCTGGTGCGTAAGCAGGCCTTCGACTCCGGCCAGATCAAGGGCTTCCAGGACCTCAAAGGCAAGACCGCGGCCTTCAACTCCGCCGGCTCCGGCACCGAGTACCTGTTCCAGAAGCGCCTCGAGAAGTACGGCATGTCGCTGGCCGATCTGCGCGTGGTGTATGTTGGTACGCCGCCCGACCAGCTCACGGCCATGAAGAATGGCTCCGTCGAGGTCGCCTCCTTTCCTTCGCCATTAGACAAGCAGGGCCTCCAGCAGGGCATCGGCGTGCAGCTTGGCAGTGAGGATGACTCCAACCCTAATCCCGGCCAGCAGTTCATCTTCGTGATGTACAGCCCCAAATTCCTGGCAGATCGGCGTGATGCTGCCTTGCGCTTCCTGATGGGCTACGAGAAGGGCCTGCGCGATGTGGCCGACGGCGGCGCGAAGCGCGAACCCAACACGCAGATATTGGCCAAGGCCTTCAAATACGAGCCGTCCTACATCATGCAGTCGGTCAACTACTTCGACACGCGCATGACGGTCAACGCCGGCGATCTCGCCGACGAGCAGCGCGTGTGGACGCAAACTGGTGCCCTGAAGATCGGCAAGCCGGTCGACGTTAACCAGATGGTCGACAATTCGCTGGTCGAGCCGGTACTCCAGAAGCTGGGGAAAGCTTAGTCCAGAATCTCCCCGTGCTGCGCGCTTAGGGCCGGGAAGACCAGCGACTTCACCACCACCGGCACCGCCATGGCCGGCCGGATCACCTCGCCGATGTCGATGAAATCGAACTCCTGCAGCTCGATGCCGTCGATCGAGATCACATCGTTGGTGACCTGCAGGTCCTCGCGCAGGATGTGGCCGATGTTGTTGGCGCAGTCGCTGTTGAAGACCACCACCAGTGGATGGCCGGCGGCCAGGCCAGCCTGCAGACCCTTGCTAATACCCGCCGCCAGGTTGTAGAGCGACTCGTAGCTCGGCGTGCCACTCCAGGTCAGCGCCAGGGCAATGGGCTGATCGCCGGGGACTATGTCGAGCCGCTGGTAGGCCTGGCGAATCGCCTGCGCAATGGCCAGCGGCTGCACGGCTTCGCCGCGGGGCAGCCGCGGGTGGACGACCGGCAAATTGTGGAGCGGCAGGAGCTTGGGCTTGGAGATCGAGATCGTATTGCCGCTGACCTGGACCGTGAACTGGGAAGCGCCAATGGCCGTGGCCCGGATGCACTCGCCCGCCTGTTCCATTGGCGCCGGCAAGGCTCCGCTTGTAATGCGGCGCCGCACGCCGTCCGCCAGCTGCCGGCCCAGGTCGCCGAAATCGCGCTCCTCGCGCTCGTACAGGAACTCGGAAACACCGCCCGAGAAGGTGATGGCTTCCACGTGGTGGTGGGAATGCAGCGTGGGGGTGAGCATCAGCTCCGTAGCCAGGGGGGATAAGTCGTGGGCATGAGCGTGGGCGTGGTGATGGTCGTGGCTCGAGGTTCCCTCACCCTCGCCCTCTCCCGCCGCGGCGGGAGAGGGGATTGCTAACTGAACCACCTCGACCAGGACTTCCGCCAATTTGTCGGCCAGCTTGTCGAACAGCTCCGGCCCGGGATGGCTGCCCAGCTCCAGCTTGAGCCCAAGCTCTTCCGCCACGACACGCGCGGCCGGCTCGATGCGGGCCAGCCGCCCCTGCTCATCAAGAGCCACCAGACGGCCACCGACGTTCGCCGCCGCCGTGCCCACGATGTCGCCATTGTGGATGAGCGCCAGCTTGGTCGTTCCGCCGCCCATATCCACGTTCAGGATGGTCTTCTGCTCTTGGTACGACAGCGCCGCGGCACCTGAGCCATGGGCGGCCAGGACAGCCTCCAGGTTATGACCGGCAGTAGCGCACACGAAACGGCCCGACTCGCCGGCGAGCGTCTCGGCGATGGCGCGGGCGTTCTCGCGCTTCAGCGCCTCGCCGGTCAGGATGATGGCGCCGCTGTCGACCTCCTTGGGCTTGAGGCCGGCCGCGTAATAGGCTTCCTGGACGAAGTCACCCAGCTTCTTGGCGTCGATCATGTTGTCGGGCGTGTAGGGCGTTAGCAACACCGGCGATCGATATGCCACCTCGCGCAAGACGACGACGTAGCGGCTGGACAGCGCCTCACCCTGGCGCTTGAGGAACAGCACCGAGAACATGAGGTGCGAGGTCGACGAGCCGACGTCGATGCCCACCGTGGTGAGCCGCACCAGCTCGCCCGTGGCCAGCGCCATCTCGGTGGGATCGCCCTGCTCGTAATAGTGTTCGTGCTCGAAATCGTCGTCGTGCATTCAGCGGCAGATCTTAACCGCAGGTGACCCGCGGTCTGT
>DATGVV010000144.1:0-13389 GCA_035299885.1 Chloroflexota bacterium
CTTGCCGCTCCAGGCCTTCAGGATCACCTCCAACCCCTCCGTCGTACGCCGCTGGCCCTCGGCTACGGGCACGCCAAAGGTCTCGTGGTCGTGCACCACGAAGCCGCGCCCGACCCCCAGCTCCACCCGCCCGCCGGACATCAGATCCACCATCGCCATCTGCTCGGCAATCTCGATTGGGTTGTGCAGCGGCATGACGATGATCGACGTGCCCAGCCGCACCCGCTTCGTCCTCTGCGCCAGCGCCGCCAGGAAGAGCGGCGGCGATGGAATGTGCCCGCCGTACGCGTGGAAGTGGTGCTCGTTAGCCCATAACGCGTCGAAGCCGAGGTCCTCGCTGGCGGCCATGAAGTCAACCAGGTGACGCATGTGGTGGCCCACGCTGGGATACACGTCCGCGTAATAGGTGGGCAGGCAGAAGTGTCCGAATTTCAAACTCGCGTCCTCTCTGGGAGCCGGCTGGTGCGATGATTCTAGGCCATGAGTGATCCGATCCAGCTTCTCGAAACGCAGGCCGCCACCACTCGCGGGACAGTCGAATCTGTCGCTGACGCCCATTTCACCAAGGCCTTGCCGGGCTGCCCCGGCTGGAAGGTGCAGGACGCCGTGGCGCACCTCACGACCGGCGCGCAGATGCTCAAGGGCTATGCGCTGGACACCATTTCCGGCGCCGACTGGATGGAGGAGCGCGCCAAGCGCTTGGCCCAGAACCTCGCTCTCACGCCCGCCGACCTCAAGCGTCGCTACGCTGAGACCGATACCGAGCTCGTGGAGACCTTCAAGAGCCTCTCCCCGCAGCAGCTGCAGGCCAAGCGCCACCACGCCGTCTTCGTCGAAGTCCCAGTCGAGCTATTTCTCGGCCTCCGCATCGCGGAGACCGCCATTCATGGCTGGGATATCCACTCAGCGTTCGATGCCGGCGCCCGCCTCCAGGCGCCGGCCACTGCTGCCGTCGCAGCGCGGATGACCACCATCTTCCCGACCTGGTTCCTGGCGGACAAGATCGCCAGCCTGGACCGCTCCTACCGCTTCATCGTGGGCCAGCCCGTAAATGATGACCGCACGCTGTCCATTGCCGACGGCAAGGCGTTCTGGGGCAGTGACACCACCAGCCCCGATGCCACGCTGACACTCGACGGCGGCGACTTCCTGCTGCTCATCAGCGGCCGTCTATCGAGCGAGCAGCTCATTTCCTCGGGAAGAGCCCAGGCCAGCGGTGATCTGGCCACGGCCAACGAGCTTTCGACCCTGTTCAAGGCTTTTGACGGCCGTTAGCCTTTAGGCCGCGTCAGGATCAGCAGCAGGCCAGCGCCCGCCAAACCTAAGACCGCGCCGAAGGTCAGCCCGGCGGCCGCTCCCAGCGAGCTCCACAGCGCTCCCACCACCACGCTGGACAGCAGGTCTCCCGCGCCATTCACACCGTGCAGCACGCCGAAGGCTGTGCCCCGCCGGTCGTCGGCCACCAGCTCGCTGGCCAGCGAGCCCTCGGTGGCATCCACCAGCGGCGCGTGCACTCCCGCCGGGATGGCCAACAGGCCCACGCCAGCCGGACCTGTGGCGAAAATCGCCACCACGCAGGCCACAGCGAAGGCTGCGTAGCCGGTGGCGAGCACCCACGGCTTGCCGATTCGATCGGCCAGCCACCCGGCCGGGAACGACACCGCGGCTCCAACCGCGTTGTGGGCCAGAAAGAACAGAACCGCACCGGCTATTGCTGCCTGCTGGCCCAGGCTCGGCCGCAGCATCTCCAATGCGCGCAAGGTGAAGAAGGCAATGGCGAAATTTCCGGCCCCGAACACCGCCACGGCCGTGATGAACCGCCAGAACGAGCGTGGCAGCGGCTGCCAGCGCGGCTGGTTTTCGGCCAGCGTCTTGCGTGGATCGCGCGGCAGCAAGCCGAACGACAGCACCGCGAGCAGGCCAGGCACGATTGCCGCCAGGAACACCGGCCGAAAACCCTGCCCGCTGTACAGCAGCCAGAACGCCACACCCGGTCCCAACAGCGCGCCCAGCGTATCCATGGCCTGGTGGAAGCCGAACGCCTTCCCCAGATCTCGCCGCTCGACGGACCCCGCCAGCATGGCCGATCGGATCGGCTGGCGCAGGCCCCGGCCAATCCAGGCAAAGCTGCGCCCGGCCAGCACTTGCGGCCACGACAGCGCCATATTCATCGTTCCGAAGCCCACCACCGTGCAGCCGTAGCCGACGGTGCCCAGGTGGCGCCGCCAGGGAATGCGGTCGCTGAACCAGCCGCTCCACAGCTTGATCAGCGCCGATGAGCCATCGGCCACGCCCTCGACAAGGCCCACCACTGCCGCCGGCGCGCCCAAGCCGGCGGTGATGAATAGGGGAAGGACCGCCAGCACCATCTCGTAGTTGAAATCGGCCATCAGGTCGGCGAAGCCGATGGCCAGCACGTTGCGGTTCAGCCAGCGCCTTGGTAGT
This sequence comes from Chloroflexota bacterium, assembly GCA_035299885.1. Taxonomy (GTDB): domain Bacteria; phylum Chloroflexota; class JAJPGV01; order JAJPGV01; family JAJPGV01; genus DATGVV01. The sequence continues at coordinate 2,446 of DATGVV010000144.1, forward strand.
TCCTCTCCCACATTCGCCGTCCGCGTAGGACTGGGGGAGGCTAGGTGAGGGCTCCCCCTAGTCAAAAAGCTCCTTTTGCTCTTTGAGGGCAGCGTCCTCCGGCTCTGACGAGCCATCCTCGGCCGACGGGGCTTCCGGCGGGCTGATGTCCTTTTCCGATGTGATGGGCTTGGTGGAGTACGTGCCGTCGCCGTGGCTCAGCAGCTGCGTGACTTTCAACTCCACGCCCTCCAGCTTCTGCAGGCAGTAACGCGCCAGGAACGAGCCCCGCTCGTACAATCGCAGCGTCTCATCCAGCGAAAGCTGCCCCTGCTGCAGCGCCTGCGCCGTTTGCTCGAGCTCAGCGTAGGCCTGCTCGAAGGTCAGGTCGCCATTCTCGCCCGGCTGCTGCTCAGGCATGGCTGGATACCGTCCGTCCGGACGTCGCCTGGGCACCCACGATGCCGTCTGACATCCGGATCGCGAGCTGATCGCCAGCCTGCACACGCTCGACGGACGACAGAACGTGCCCGGCCTCGTCGTAGGTGATCGAGTAGCCCCGGTCCAGCGTCGCGTACGGGTTCATGAGCACCAGCTGCCGCTCCAGCCCCTGCACGCGTTCGCGGCGCAGCGCCACAGCGTGCTGCACAGAACTGTGCAGGCCCGCCTCCAGTCCAATCAGCCGCTCACGATCGTGCTTCAGCCGGGCGAGAGGGGAATGGCGCTCGAGCATAGCCTGCTGTGCCGCTACCCGCCTTCGGAGCTCGGCGATGCGAACCGGCAGCAGCTCCTGCAGCCGAGCCTGGTAGTCGTGCAGCTTGCGCATCTCCGCTGCCAGGTCGGGCACCGCCAGCTCGGCCGCGACCGACGGCGTCGGCGCGCGCAGGTCCGCCACCAGGTCGGCGATCGTCACGTCCGTCTCGTGCCCGACAGCGGAGATAACCGGCGCTTGCGAGCCGAAGATCGCCCGAGCAACGCGCTCGTCGTTGAATGGCCACAGCTCCTCCAGGGACCCCCCGCCCCGAGCCACGATGATCAGCTGCACCAGCCGGCTCTGGTTTAGCGCCCTCAATGCGCCGGCGATGGTCGGCGCAGCGCCATCGCCCGAGACCAGCGCCGGCGCCAGCACGATATGGCAGGCCGGGTACTTACGCCGGATCACGTTCACGATGTCGTGGAACACCGCTCCGCTGGGCGAGGTCACCACGCCTATGCGGCGCGGCCACTTCGGCAGAGGGCGTTTCCGGCTCTGGTCGAACAGCCCCTCTCGCTGCAAGCGCTGCTTGAGCTGCTCGAACTGCAGGTGCAGCTTGCCCACGCCCTCCGGCTGGATGAGATCGGCCACCAGCTGGAACACGCCCTTGGACTCGTACACCGTGATCCGGCCGTGTACGATCGCCGCCATGCCGTTAATCGGCGCCGTCACCTGGCTGTCCATGGCCTGCCGGAAGAGCACGCAATTGAGCTGACAGTCGCGCTCTTTAAGGGTGAAGTAATAGTGGCCCTGGGCGGATTTGCTGACACTCGAGATCTGGCCCTGGACCCACAGGTCCTGCAGCAGCGCGTTCGAGTCGAACAGCTCGCGCAGGAAGCGGACGACCTGCTCGACCTTAAGGATGCGCATCAGGCTCCAAGACCAGCACGGTCTGCCCGTATTCCACCGGTTGGCCGCTCGTTATAGCGACCTCCACCACGCGTCCTGGCTGGTCGGACTCAATGTCATTCATGATGTCCATGGCCTCGATGGCGCCCACCACCTGGCCTTTGTCCACGTGCTGCTGCAGCTTCACCGCCGGCTTGGCGTCTTTGTCCTTGGACCAGTAAAAGATGCCGACCATGTGGGCCCTGATGTGCACCAGCCGCGGTGCTTCGGGCGCGGGCGGGGCCTGCTCCTCAACCGCGCCAGTGTCTCCCCTGCGCAGGAAGAGCCTTCTCCCCCGCTGCTCGACGGACAGCTCCGTCAGGTCGCTGTGCGTGAACAGCTCGATGAGCGCCCGCACGTCGTCGGTGATCACGCTCGCTCGATGTATTGCCCCGTGCGGGTATCGATGCGAATCCGGTCGCCCTGATTGACGAACAGCGGCACGTGCACGGTGGCCCCAGTGGACACTTTGGCCGGCTTGTTGGCGCCGGTAGCGGTGTCGCCTTTGAATCCGGGATCCGTCCCCACCACCTCGAGCTCGACCGTGATCGGCAGCTCCACGTCAATCGGCTCGTCACCGTAGGTCATCAAGTCGAGCGTCATGTTCTCGACCAGCCATTTGATGTTGTCGCCCAGCACGTCCTTGTTCAGCGCGATCTGGTCGTACGTCTCCGTGTCCATGAAATGGTATTGGCCGTCGTCCTCGTACAGGAACTGCACGTTGTGGTGGTCCAGCCGGACGCGCGGAAACTTCTCACCGGCCTGAACGGTCTTTTCCACGTTGGACCCGGTGCGCACGTTTTTGAGCTTCATGCGCACCTGGGCGCTGCCGCGGCCCAGCTTGAGGTGGTTGTACTCGACCACCTGCCACAGCTCGTTATCCAGCTCGATGACGAACCCCCGCTTGAGCTCTCCGGTGCTGATCATGCTTGCTTACACCCTCGGATCTTTGCTGGCCCGGTTGACGACTTCGAGTCCATTGTGGCGCACAAAACAGATGTCCTCGATGCGCACGCCGCCCCATTCCGGCAGGTACACGCCGGGCTCCACAGTCACCGTCATCGCGGGCGCCAGTTTCAGCTCGCCGCTCGGGCCCATAGTTGGCGCCTCGTGCACCTGCAGGCCCACGCCGTGGCCCAGGCCATGCCCGAACTGCTCGCCGTAGCCCGCCTGACTGATCACGTCGCGCGCGTACTGGTCGCCGACTTTGGCCTCGATACCCGGTAAGATTCGCAGCTCGGCCGTTAGCTGCGCCTTGAGCACCAGCTCGTAGATCTCGTTGAACTTGGCGTCCGGCTGGCCGATGCAGATGGTCCGCGTGATGTCGGAGCAGTAGCCTTCGTACTTCGCGCCAAAGTCGCACACGATGGGCTCGCCGGCCTGAATCTTGCGGTCCGAGACGCCGTGGTGCGGCTTGGCGGCGTTGGGGCCAGAGGCGATGATCGTCGGGAAGGACAGCGCCTCGGCGCCCTCTTCACGGACGAGCTGCTCCAGCCGCCAGGCTACGTCGCGCTCGCTCATGCCCGGCCGGATCGTTTCCCGCAGCTTGGCGAAGGCGTCATCCACAATCCGCACCGCCTCGGCGATGATCGCCAGCTCCTGCTCGTCCTTCACCGCCCGCAGGCCCTCGACCAGGTTTTCCGTGGCAACCAGCTCGGCCGGCAAGCCGCTGTCTTTGATGCCTTCCAGCCAAGCGGCGTGGCCGGATACCGTCATGTCGGCCGCCTCGAAACCGATCCGGCGCCCTGTTACGCGCTCGAGAATGGGCTTCAGCCCTCGCTTCGGAAAACCGCGCTCGACCTTGACGAACTCGTACTCGGGCGCCTGCTGCGGCCCCTGGGTCATGTAGCGGAAGTCGCTCAGCAGGAACGTCTCCCGTTGAGAGATGATCAGGAAGCCGGCCGATCCCGTAAAGCCGCTCAGGTAGCGGCGGTTCTCGGGCTGGCTGACGAGCAGGCCATCGAGTTGTTTCTGCTGAAGCTCTGAGCGCACCCGCCGAATTCGAGCGGGGATGTCGAACATGCCCTGTAAGTTTACGGTCGGCGCGCCTGCTCCACGAACGCGCGAAACAGCGCCGCGGCCCACTCCAGGTGGGTCAGCTCCTCGGGGTGGCATTGCACCGCGAGGATGCGCCCGTCCGGCGTCTCCAGCCCCTCGGTCACGCCGTCCGGGCTGGTCGCCGTCACCATCAGGCCAGGCGCCACGGATTTGACGGCCTGGTGGTGAAAGGTATTCACCCACAGCCGCTCCTGCCCCAGGATGCTCCGCAGCCGCGACTCGGGCCGGACCTCGATCTCGTGCCCCAGGTAGTCGCGCCCCAGCTCACGCGCCGTCCGGTGCGGCACCGCCTCATCGTCGTGTTTCAGGGTCAGCTGGCTGGGCAGGTCCTGGTACAGCGTCCCGCCCAACGCCACATTGATGAGCTGCTGCCCGCGGCAGATACCGAACACCGGCGTGCCACGCTCCCGTGCCGCACACAGAGCCGCGATCTCCAGTTCATCGCGCTCCGGGTACGTCGCCGTGACCTCATCGACCGGCTCTTCCCCGTAGGACCTCGGATCGATGTCGGCCCCGCCCGGTAGGAGCAGCCCGTCCAGTCGCTCAACCAGGGCCGACGCAGCCGCAACGCCCCCCGGCGGAATCAGCACCACCAACGCCCCAGCCTGCTGCAGCGCTTGGACATACGCCTGGTTCGCACCGTACGCCGGCTCTCCATGCTCGGGCGTCAGGGTCCCACACGTAATCCCAATGAGCGGCCGCCCCACGCCGCCGAGTCTAGCCCGGACTTAGCTGATAGCCGAAAGCTGACGGCTTACTTCACGAGCCCGTTCGTCTTCAGCCAGGCGGCCGCCACATCCTTCGGGTCCTTCTTGTCGACGCCCACCTGCTTATTCAGGCCGGTTATCTCGGCGGTGGTGAGTTTGGGAGCGATCGTGTTGAGCAGGTCCTTGATCTCGGGGGCCTGTGCCAGGACCTGGTCGCGGACGACGGGCGCGATGTTGTCGGCCGCCTGGAGGTGCTTATCGTCGTCGAGCAGCACGAAATTGTGGGTTGTGATGTTGGCGTCGGTCGTGAACAGCTCACCAACCTGCACCTGGCCGCTTTCCACCGCTTGCACGGTGATAGGGCCGCCGGTGTCCAGCGGCTTGAATTCCTTGAACTTCAGGCCATAGGTCTTCTCCAGGCCAGGCAGACAGAATGGCCGTGTCGGGCATTCCGGCGTGCCGCCCAAGACCATGTCCTTGGCCACTGGCGTCAGATCGCTCATTTTCTTGAGGTTGTTCTTGTCGGCCGTCGCCTTTGTGACGACGAACCCGTCCGTGTCCACCGCCGGGGCATATTGCAGGACCGTCAGCTTCTTGGGGGTCAGCGCGTCCTGGAGCGCCTTCGCGGTCTGCGCGGCATCGCCCGAGGGAGTGGACGCCTTATCCACGAACTTCAGCAGTGTTGCCAGGTACTCGGCATCCATATCGATCTTGCCCGACTCCAGCGCCGGCTGGACGATCTCGCGGGTGCCGAGATTGAACTGGCGATCGACCTTGTAGCCGTTGTTCTCCAGCACCTGCGCATACAGCTCGCCCAGCACCAGCTGCTCGGAGAAGTTGGTCGAGCCGATCTTCACCGTCGGCTTGGCGCCGGCGGCAGCGCTGGCTGCAGGCTTGGCGCTGGCTACTGCCGAGGCCGCAGGCTTGGCACTCGCCGCCGCCGAGGCGGGGACACTGGCGGCGGCGGGCTTGCTGGCGACGGGCGCCGGCGCGCTGCTGGCCGGCGCAGCGCCACCGCAGGCGACCAGCCCCAGGATGGCGGCCGAGACCACGGGCATGAATAACCGGATTGGGCGCATATGAACTCTCCTCTACTTACCTAAGGGAAGCGACAGCCATCAGCATACTCGATTACGCTAGAGTGGCAGGCAAGCTGAGACTCCGCCGCACGCCGGCGCTGACCACCACTCGCTCGAAGAGCCCGAACGCGATCTCCGTGCAGATGGCCAGCAGCGCTACGAGCAAGGCGCCTGAGATCAAGCGCGCATAATCCTGTTGCGCCAGGCCATCCACGATGTAGCGGCCCAACCCGCCGCCGGCCACCACGGCCCCGAGCGTTGCCGTGGCCACAATCGCCACAGCCGCGTTGCGGACACCCGCGATGATCAGCGGCGCGGCGATTGGCAGCTCCACCTGGCCCAGCAGCTGCGCCCCGCTCATGCCCATGCCGCGCGCCGCGTCCACCACGTCCTGGTCCACCTCGCGCACGGCGGTGACGCTGTTGGTCAGGATCGGCGGGATGCCCAGCGGCACCATCGCAAACAGCGTTGGCCAGAACCCGAGCCCCAGCCCAAGCGCGAATGACACCGGCAGCGCGAAGGCCAGCAGTGCCAGTGATGGCAGCGCCCGCCCCACGTTGGCGACGTTGATCGCGGCAAAGTCCAACCGCCGCGCGTGCCCCAAGTAGACCCCCAGCGGAAGAGCCAGCAGCACGGCCACGCTCGTCGCCGCGCCGGCCAGCAGCACGTGCTCCGCCACTCGCGTCGGGATGCCGTCAGAGCCGCTCCAATGCGCCGGATCCGCCAGCCAGCCGGCGACCTCGTAGAGGATGCTCATCTTGCCCACGGAGTGGCCAGCCGCTCCAGCCGCACCAGCAGCCCGTCGAGCACCACCGCCAGCGCTACCGATAGGCTGGCGCCGACGATCAGCGGGGTCGAGAAGAAGCGCTGAATGCCGTCCAGGATGAAAAAGCCCAGGCCGCCCTGCCCGATCAGCGCCGTCACCGTCACGAGTCCAATCGTGGTAATCGTTGCCACGCGCAGGCCAGCAATAATCACGCCCAGCGCCAGCGGCAGCTCCACGCGCCACAGCACCTGGCGCGGCGTGTAGCCCATGCCCAGCGCCGACTCACGCACCTCCGGTGGAACAGCCCTGATCCCAGCCACGATATTTCGGATGAGGATCAGCAGCGTGTAGCTGACCAGCCCGATCTCAGCCGTCAGGATCGACAACCCCGTGAACGGCACCAGCAGCGCAAACAACGCCAGGCTGGGAATCGTGTACAGCACGCCCGCTACCCAGGTCACCGGCCCGTACACTTCCGCCCGCCGGGCCGCCCAGATGCCAAGCGCCAGCGACAGCACGAAACCGACGCCCACCGCAATCCCGGTCAGGATGAGGTGCTGCTCGATACGCAGCGCGATGTCGCCCAAATGCAGGACGATCCAGTCCCACCGAATGAGCGGCTCGCCGGGCGTCATGCGCGTACTGTTCCTCTCCCACCGCGGTGGGAGAGGCTAGGTGAGGGCGCCATCCGCCGGCTCGTTCATAGCTTCTCTCAATACCCCCGCAATCGTGTCCACGGTCACCACGCCGGCGTAACCTCCAGCCGCGTCGACCACCACGCCCGTCTGGACCGCCAGCCCGAGCAGCATCGAAAGGGCATCGTGCAGCGTCGTCTCATAGCTCAGCAAGGGCGAAGAGGGGTCGGCCGCGCCGCGTGTGGCGCGCTCGCCGGCGGCCATGCGACGCGTATTGATCCAGCCGATGGGCCGGCGCTCGCCGTCCAACAGCAGCCGGTACGTCCCGCCATCGATGCTGAGGCCATCCTCTGGCGAGCCCAGCACTTCGTCCTCGAATATGGTCGGGGCGTCATCCAACGCGACGTCCGCAATCGTCGTGAGCGCCAGTCGCTTCAGCCCTCGATCGGCGCCGACGAAGCGCGCCACGAAATCGGTGGCTGGTCTGGTCAGCAGCTCGGCCGGCGGGGCGTACTGGGCCAGCACGCCGCCCTGCTGCAGCACCGCCACCCGGTCGCCCATCTTGATCGCCTCGTCGATGTCGTGCGTCACGAAGATGACTGTCGTGCGCTGCTCTCGGTGCAGGCGCAGGAACTCGTTCTGCAGCCGCTCGCGGGCAATCGGGTCCACCGCCCCGAAGGGCTCGTCCATGAGCATCACCGGCGGCTCGGCCGCCAGCGCCCTCGCTACGCCCACCCGCTGCCGTTCGCCGCCCGACAGCTCCGATGGGAATCGGTTCCATACCCGGCTCGGCTCCAGGCCGATCAGCGCCAGCAGCTCGTCCACTCGCTGGCGGATGCGCTCCTCCGGCCAGCGCAGCAGCCGCGGCACCGTGGCGACGTTCTCCCCAATCGTCTTGTGCGGGAACAATCCCACCTGCTGGATGACGTACCCGATCCGCCGCCGCAGCGCCGTGGGTTCGACCTGCCCCACGTCCTGGCCGTCGATCAGGATCTGCCCCTCGCTGGGCTCGATCAAGCGGTTGACCATGCGCAGCGTTGTCGTCTTGCCGCAGCCGCTGGGCCCCACCAGCACGCAGATGTTGCCCGGAGGGATCAGCAGCGACAGGTCGTTCACCGCCGCCACTCCGCCCGCCCCAAAGCGCTTGCTGACGTGCCGCAACTCGACCGTCGCCCCCATCCTGGCCCCTTCCACGCTGGCTATCATGGCATCGTGGCCCCAGTTCCTCTCCCGCAAGCGGGAGAGGCTAGGTGAGGGTGTCGCCGCCGCCAGGCGGCTTCTCGACCCGCACACTCAGCAGCGGCCCCAGCAGCGTCAGCTGGAAGATCAACCGCGAGATCGTGGTCGTACTCGGCTGGCCCACGGCCATCCTCATGCAGCTGGCCCACCCGTTAGTGCTGGGCGGCGTCATCGACCACAGCGTTTTCGTGGCCGACCCCGGCCGCCGCTGGGAACGGCTGCGCAGCACAGTCGAATCGATGCTGCTGCTGACCTTCGGCACGGAGGAACAGGTCCGGCAGACCGCCGACAAGATCAACGCCATTCACGACTACGTCCAGGGCCGGCTGAATCGCCCTCAGGGCCACTTCCCGGCCGGGACGTGGTACACCGCCCATGATCCGGAGCTGCTGCGCTGGGTCCACGCCACCTTGCTGGACGTGATCCCTCGCACTTACGAGCGATTCGTGGGGCCTCTCAGCGCCGAAGAGAAGGACACCTATTGCCTCGAGGCCACCGCGCTGGGCCCGCTGCTCGGGATCCCCCACGGCTTCCTACCGGTGAGCATGGACGAGCTGCGCGCCTACATGCAGCGGATGTACGCCAGCGGGGCTATTGAGGTCACGGATCAGGCACGCTGGATGGCCGGTGAGCTGCTCGCGATTCCTCGGCCGTTGCCCGACTGGAGGCCTTTCGGCTGGCTCAACAGGCTGCCAACGCTGGCGCTCCTACCGGCCCACCTACGGCAGGCCTACGGCTTGCCGTGGGGCCCCTTCGATCGGGCGGCAGCCCAGGCGGGCGCCATCGTCGCGCGCCGCCTGATGCACCGCTTTCCTCCCTTGATGCGACACTGGCCGGCATCACGCCGGCCAGTGTCGTAGCGGCACGTTCACGGCGCCGTTGCCGCTTCAACCAGCAAGCAGGGCTCGCATAGGTTGTGCCATTTGTCAGCCGTCAGCAAGAAAAAGGCCTGGGTTGGCACAGTACTTGCACATGCGGCCATCGAAAGAGGAACTGCTCCGTGGCCACAAACATCCTGGTCATTGACGATGACGAGACAATCGTCGAGCTCATCCGAGCTGTCCTGTCCGAAGAGGGCTTCCGCGTGTCCACCGCGCTCAGCGGGGATGAGGCCCTGAACAGCCCGCCCGCGCCGCCGGATCTGATGGTGCTGGACATGTTCATGCCGGGCACTGCCGGCGCCCAGCTGGCCGAGGGTCTGCGAACTAAGTACGGCGCCGACGTTCCCATCCTGCTGATCTCCGCCAGCATTGTCGACCGGGAGGCCCAAGCACTTGGCGCCTACGAATACCTTCCCAAGCCGTTCGACCTGGACGAGCTGCTGGCCGCTATTCGGCGTGGGCTGGCGTCTCCTGCTGAGTAACTGAGTGGGGGCTGGCCCCGTTCGGATGTGCGATGGCCAGCTCTTCGGGCTGCAGCGGCCGCGGCTTCGAAACCCGCCGCGCCTGGCGGACCACAAAGGCCTGGATGTCGTCGAAGATGGTGTACATGGCAGGCACGAACACCAGGGTCAGCAGCGTGGACGTGATAAGACCGCCGATGAGCACGATGGCCGCGGCCTTGAGCAACTCCGAGCCCTCCTCGATGCCGGCCGCCACCGGCAGCAGGGCCACGATGATTGACGTGGTGGTCATGATGATCGGCCGCAGCCGCGTGGGGCCAGCCTGCATCAGGGCCGTGGTGCGGTCCTCGCCGCGCTTGCGCAGCGTATCGGTGAAGTCCACCAACAGGATGGCGTTCTTGCCCACCAGCCCAACCAGCAGCGTAAAGCCCAGCAGCGAGAACAACGTGAAGGGCGTGGCCGTGATGGCCATCGCGCTGAACGCGCCCACTACCGCCAGCGGCAGCGACATCATGACTGCCAGCGGCAGCGTCACTGAGCCGAACAGCATCAGCATGAGCACGTAGATCATGGCGAGGCCGATGGACACGGCTTTGTAGATGTCCCCGAAGGCCTGGCCACCCTGCTGCGCCTGGCCGTAGTATTTGATGCTATAGCCGGGCGGCAGGGTGATGTTGGCCACCTTGGCCTCGACGTCCCGCTGCACGTCGCCTACCAGCCGTCCTGACGCCGAAGCGTTGACAATCACCGACCGATCGCGGTCCACGTGATCGATCTCGGTTGGAGCGGCGCCGCTGCCGATCATGCCGACCTGGCCGAGCGACACGATCGCGCCCTTGCTGCTCAGCAGCGGCAGCGTGCCCAAGCTGTCCGGCGTGGCCCTGAACGATTCGCCGGCAATGAGCCGGATGTCCACGTCGTCCTCGCCCGGGCGCCGGAACTTGCTCACCACCGTGCCATCCACCGCCGTGCGCAGTGCCGTTGCCGCCTGCTGAGCCGTGACGCCCACGTCGGCCGCCTTGTCGCGGTCCACGCTGATGACGAACTCTGGCTGGACGCGCTCGTTAGCGTTGTTCACGTCCACCGCGCCGGGCGTGCTCTTGACCGCCTCCGTGACCTGCTCCACCAGATTGTTCAGCACGGTCGGGTTTGGTCCGCGAACGGCCGCCTGGATCGGTTGGTTGCCGAAGCCCCCGAAGCCGAATGCGTTCTGCAGCCCGGTCCGGATCTTCACGCCCGGAATGCCCTGGCCCAGCTTCGCCCCCATATCGTCCGCCAGCTCCGCCGCGCTGTGCTGACGCCGGCGTGGCGGCACCAGCAGCACCCGCACCAGCGCCGTGTCGCTTACCGGCTGAAACGAGATGGTTTGGCCTGTGGTGGCGCCGACGTTCGAGATGACCTGCTTGACCTCCGGATAGCCTTTCAGCCGCGACTCCAGCTCACGCACCACGGCATCGGTGCGCGACAGCGTGGTCGCCGCCGGCATGGTCACCGTCA
>DATGVV010000145.1:0-2461 GCA_035299885.1 Chloroflexota bacterium
TCGCCGGTTGTTTGGCGGGCAAGTGCGAGATGGAGTGGGAGATGGTGCGCACGATGCGCGCCGAGCTGGCCCGAGACGTGATGGTGTTCAGCGATACGGCTCGGGGCGTCGCCTGGCTGCGGGGGCACCTGCCGATCTACACACCGCGATCGTTCTTCACGCCGGGCGGCTTCAGCACATTGGGCTTCGCCGTGCCGGCGGCCATCGGCGCCAAGGCGGCGTGCCCCGACCGCCCGGTGGTGGCGGCGGTCGGCGATGGCTCGTTCATGTTCACCTGCGCCGAGCTCGGCACGGCCATCCAGGACCGGCTGCCGATCACCATCCTGCTGTTCAACAACTGCGCCCACCAGCTCATCAAGGACCACCAGGACGCGGAGTGCGGCGGACGGTACATCGGCGCGGACCTGGTCCAGCCCGACTTCGTGCGCTTCGCCGAGTCTTTTGGGGCAATGGGCCTGCGCGTGGATCGGCTGGATCAGCTCCGGCCGGCACTGCGCCAGGCTCGCGAGTCCAAAGTCCCAGCAGTCGTCGAGATCACCCTGCCGGTGAGCCGGCCGCCGCGCACGCCCGAGTGAATTTCGAAGACGTTATCCTGCTGGACGCGCCGCGGCAGCAGGTCTGGGACCTGCTCCTGGACGTGAACCGGTTCGCCGCCTGCATGCCCGGCGTGGAACAGGTGACCCAGGTGGACGATCGCACGTTCGACGGGGTGATCCAGGCCAGCGTGGGGCCGATGACGGGCAAGTTCTCGTTCCGGGCGCACATCGTCGAAAGCGAGCCGCCGCGCGAGCTGAACGCCAACGTCGAGGGCACGGACTCGGTCACCAACAGCACCCTCACGGCCGATATGGCCATGACGCTGGATGCGCCCTCAGCCGAGCAGACGCGACTGACCTATCAGGCCAAGGTTGACATCCACGGCCGGCTGGCCATCCTGGGCGACATGGTGCTGCGGGCCACGGCCAGCCTGCTGCTAGCAGATTTCGGCAAACGGCTGCGCCAGCAGCTCGAATCGGTCAAGTAGGAGAATCCGTGTCGGACCACTACGACGTGATCATCGTGGGCGGCGGCAGCGCCGGCTGCGTGGCCGCGACGCGCCTATCGGAAGACCCCAGCCGCAAGGTGCTGCTGCTCGAGGCCGGGCCCGATCCGCGGCCTATCCCGGACATCGTCTCCGACGCCGCCCAGCAGACGCGGCTGCTGCTGGAGTCGCCGTACGTGACGATGTATCCGACGACGCGCGTGCTGGATGGCAGCACGTTCTACTCGCTGGCCGGACGGATCATGGGCGGCGGCTCGTCCGTCAACGTCATGGCGGCGCCGCGCCCCACCCGGCGCGACATGGAGGCCTGGGTGGCGGTCGGCAACCCCGATTGGACATATGACAACGTGCTGCCCATCCTCAAGCGCATCGAGTCCGATCAGGACTACCCCGACAGCCCGATCCACGGCACCGACGGTCCCTTGTACATCAAGCGGCCGTGGATGCTGCACGAGGCGGCTTCCGAGCCGGTGGAGGCGTTCATCGAGCGAGCCGTGGACGTGGGCCTGCCGATCTGCCCGGACCTCAACGTCCCTGATCCGTACGGCGTGTGCGCCTCGCCCTACAACATCAAGGACGGCAAGCGCCAATCGACGACGGTCGCCTACCTGGAGACTGCGCGCGGCCGGCCCAACCTGACCATCCTCGCCGATGCTCTGGCATCGTCGCTGAAGATCGACGGTCGGCGCGTGCAGGAGGTCGTGTACGAGCAGGACGGGCGGGTCCAGTCCGCATCGGCCGACAAGGTGGTGCTGACCGCCGGCGCGTTCCACAGTCCACAGCTGCTGATGCTGTCGGGCGTCGGGCCGGTGCGGGAGCTGGAGCGGCACGGCATCAAGGCGCTCCTCCCGCTGCCGGGTGTTGGCGAGAACTACCAGGACCACGCCACGCTGTACATGACCTTCGAGGGGCCCTCCGCTTTCAAGGAGGACTGGGTGATTCCGCGCTTCCGGTTGCTGTACAAGAGCCCTAACGCGCTGTCCTCGTTCGACTTCCACATCCACATGCGGCCGGCGACGGAAGTCCCCGGCCTGATGCGGATGATGCCCATCTCAGCCCACCTGCTGGAGCAGCGCAACCGCGGCCGTGTGTCACTCCAGAGCGCGGACCCACACGATCTGCCGCTGGTCGACGCGCGTCTGATGGAGCACCCGGGCGATGTCGAGGCCATGCTGGATGTCATGCACTTCCTGTACGAGCTGACACAGCACGAGTCCATGAAATCGTTCTACGGGCCGCTCATCCAGCCGGGCCCGAACGACGACTGGGCTAAGTTCGCCTGCACCGCGCACGATAGCTACCATCATGCCTCCGGCACCTGCAAGATGGGCCCCCCGTCCGACCCGACGGCTGTCGTCGATCAGCGCCTGCGCCTGCACGGCATGGACAACCTGTGGGTCGCCGACGCGTCAATCATGC